>NZ_JBLWMW010000040.1:0-39235 GCF_048515945.1 Pseudoalteromonas 'SMAR' | reverse complement strand
ACTGTAAATCTGACGGCTCTGCCTTCGCTGGTTCGAATCCAGCTCCCTCCACCATCTTTTAAAGCAACAATCCTATTCAGCTTTGCCACTAACCAGTGCTCTGGTTAACTGCGATACATGATACGGAGGGGTTCCCGAGCGGCCAAAGGGATCAGACTGTAAATCTGACGGCTCTGCCTTCGCTGGTTCGAATCCAGCTCCCTCCACCACTTCCTTTAGTAAACTCTTTATCTCAGTGGCTATCTTCTGACACCGAGTGTCATTAGCTTCCCTGCAAGGCATTATTCAAAAAAGCTCAGCATCGCGACAGCTCTAATGCTGATGTACTTACTCTACTGCAAAATAATTTACTAAACCATCACTGTAGCTTTTTTGGTTGGATCACCACGCTGTGGCTCTCACTGGCAAACCACACCTCGGTATCCTGCACCGTAACTGTGAACTGCATATTTCGCGCTAGCATCTGTGACAGCGCTTGCGTCTCATCAAAGTCTAAGCTGAATACAGAGACGTTACTGAAGCTGGCAAGCTTGCGTTGGTTTTTTTGCCACCATTGCTGTTGCTTGCTGTCGCCATAAGTATAAAGCAGAACTTGCTGTGCCTGGTTTGCGGCTTTTTTTAAGCGCTTTTCATCAGGGAGCCCAAGTTCAACCCATAATAAGATCTCACCCGATAAACTTTTACGCCAAATTTCAGGCTCATCGTCCGCGCATAACCCTTTGGTAAACTCCAAATCGCTGTCGGCATTAAGCAGATAAGCGAGTAACCTTACCATTAAACGTTGGGCATTCTCAGAAGGATGTTGTGCTATGGTTAACGACAATTCTTGGTAGTAGTGTCTATCCATGTCGCTCAGCGACACTTGGGCTTTCAGGATGGTAGATTTTAGTGCCATGTTTTCACAAATCGGTGTGTTTGCGACATTATACCGAAAAATGCGTAACAATAGGAAAAAGCATTACAGCATCTCAATTCTTTATCACGACTTGCTAATCACACACCTGTTCAGAGCAGAGCATTGATTTTTATTAGTCGTTTGTGAGCATCAATTGCTCACCATGTTCACGCAGATAGCGCCTTGCAACTTGATAGCGCTCACCATAGTGTTGCTCCACTAAACGCCAAAACTGAACATTATGTGCCATCACGTGATAATGACATAACTCATGCACCACAACATAATCGATCACCCATTTTGGCGCGCCAATCAGCAAGGTATTAAAAGCAAGCACCCCTTTGCCAGAAAAACTCCCCCACCGGCTTTTATAAACCCGTACTTTAAGGGTACTAAACTGTGCGCCAATCTCACCTTGAAAACGTGCAATAGCCCTTTCTAAGTAATGGCTTAATTCGCCAGCCAAAAGCTGCAATAGTTGCGGCCAATGTTGTTCAAGGTGATTGAGATAAACTCGTTTTTGCTTATAGTCGATTGTCGCCTTGCTGTCATGGTATGCAATAGAAAATTGCTCGCCAAAGATACGTAATGTTCCAGCAGCCAAGGGGTTTAGCGGCTTTTTTACTGTGCTAGCCGCAAGCTTGTCATGGATCCAGTCAGATTTACTGGCGACCCAAGCCTGTAACCATTGCTCATCAATGCGTTGTGGAGCATAGACGATGACCTCGCCCGCTTTAATTTTTATTGCCACCGTTTTACGTCGGCGACTCTTTTTTAGTTGGTACTGCAAGTCATCATCTATCGCTTAATTGAAAGTGGCTATTATACATTAACCGTACTACTTAACTAACACACCAACCATGATAAATTTACTAAATTTCCTCTAGTTACTCGTTTTGCTGCTACGCTTAGAGGTAAAGGTATTTTCAATTAGGCAGATAATGGCTGACAAACCCACTTGCCAATATGTGTCACCTGAGGGAAATAGCTGTAGTGAAATCGACATGGGCTCAGGTTACTGCTTTTGGCATGACAATAAATTCGATAAAAGTGGCCTAGAGCTGAGTCAAAAGCTCGAGCGCTACGCAAAGCGTGGTGGACTTCTTCAGGGGCTAGAGTTAAAGCGGGCGAACTTGGAAGGGCTTAATTTAGTTAAGTTCGATAGCCATCGCGGCTATGATCTCTCCTATAGTAATTTCTACCGTGCTAATTTAAAAGGCGCCCACCTATTTAACAGTACCATTCGTAATGCCTCGTTAATGAAGGCCGATCTCCGTGAAGCCAGCCTACACTGCTGCCACCTCGAAAACACCAATCTACTTGGCATGAAGCTAGATAATACCCGTATTGATAACATGGAGCTTGGTGAACATTTACTGCAAGAGCAACAAGCAGTAGAAGCGCGCAAGAACAAAGCCAACGAGGAAGCCGAGGACTTATTTTTACAGTCAGAAGAAATATACCGCCTGCTGCGTAAAGGCGCAGAAAACCAAGGTCTGTTTGAAATGGCGGGACGCTTTACTTACAAAGAGCTAAGAATGCGCCACGCGCAATACCCAAGATTTTCTAAGCGTCATCTTATTTCCGGTTTTGTGGATTTACTCTGCGGCTATGGTGAAAAGCCCGAAAACGTCATTCGCTTTAGTCTTGGCATGATAATTATGTGTGCACTGTGCTACTTTTTATTTGGCGTCTCTTATAATGACCAAATATTGCAGTTAAACCTGGCAAACAGCCTGACAGATAACGTCATGGCACTGTTGAATAGCTTTTATTTTAGCGTGGTTACTTTCACTACGCTGGGGTATGGCGATATTACCCCTATCGGCATATCGCGGCTTATTGCTGCCATAGAAGCCTTTACCGGAAGCTTCTCCTTGGCCCTATTTGTGGTGGTATTCGTAAAACAAATGACCAGATAGCAGCATTAAACAACGTCAGGCCCTCTACTCGGCTTTAAAAGTGTTTAGCTTATCTCATCACGCAATTGCGCTAAAAATGCTTTCATATACGCTGTACGTGCCTGTGCCTGCTCTTTGGCGGCATCGGTATGCATGTTATCAGCAATATGCAGTAACTTTATGAAAAAATGGTCCAGGGTATACTTGCTATCGTCCGGCTCACGATGCTGGCAAAAAGGATCGTCAACATGATATAAATTTCGCGCAATGGCGCCGCCCACCTTCATACAGCGACTTACACCGATTGCCCCTAAGGCATCCATTCTATCCGCGTCTTGCACTATCTTAGCTTCTAGGGTTTGTGGTACGACCCCAGCACTAAAACTGTGCGCCACGATGGCATGGTGAATGGCCTCAAGTTTGCTCTCGTCATACTGATTTTGCTGTAAAAATGTCACCGCCTTATCCGCCGCTAAGCGAGAGGCTATTGGCCTATCAGGGTGATTTTTCGCAACCGCAACACAATCATGCAGCCATGCGGCGGGGATCACAACTTGCTCGTCACCCCCTTCAGCCGCACACAAGGACTTGGCAACCTTGACCACGCGCTTAACATGGGACAAATCGTGTGCGGTATCAGCACATGGCGTGGACAACATAAAGGCTTCACACGCTTTTTCGAGTTCCTGCATTTTCAAATTCATTCAGCTCAACTGGTTGTTACTGATTGTATGTTGCCACACCCTTCACTAAAATGGCAGCCATGACGATAGATTAGAGAAAAGATATGACGTGTGCGCTATACCTCCAGCCCGGTAGAGAAAAATCATTAAACCGTAAACACCCTTGGGTGTTTTCAAAGGCCATCAAGAAAATCAAAGGCAAACCTGGGCTCGGTGATACGGTCACCATTTACAGTAACGATGGCAAGTACCTGGCCACTGCAGCGTACAGCCCAGACTCTCAGATCCGCGCTCGCATTTGGTCATTCGATGAAAACGAGCAAATTGATCAAGCGTTTTTCAGCAAAAAGCTAGCCAGAGCACTGGATGCACGCCAATACGTGATTGCTGAAGGTGGCCTCACCGGCTACCGCCTGTGTGCGGCTGAATCGGATGGTCTTCCTGGCATCACTATTGATAAGTTTGATAACTATTTGGTGTGCCAGTTACTCAGCGCTGGGGCTGAGCGCCATAAAGGCGACATTGTCATGGCACTTAGATCTCTCTTTCCTGATTGTGCTGTTTACGAGCGCTCAGACGTGGACGTGCGCAAAAAAGAAGGCTTAGAAAAAATCACCGGCCCGTTACATGGTGACGCCCCACAAGGCCCAGTACTGATACAAGAAAATGGCTTAACCATTGAGGTGGATATTCTCAATGGCCACAAAACGGGCTTCTACCTTGACCAACGTGATAGTCGCGCAGCCCTTGAGCGCTTTTCAAAGGATAAAGAGGTTCTTAACTGCTTTTGTTATACCGGGACCTTTGGCTTGTATGCCTTACGCGGTGGCTGTAAAAAGGTTATCAATGTCGACGTTTCTCAGCCTGCGTTAGACACCGCGAAGAGAAATGTGGAACATAATGACCTAGATTTATCTCGAGCCGAGTTCGTTAAGCAAGATGTATTTAAGCTGTTACGTCAGTATCGCGAAGAAGGCAGACTGTTTGACACCATTGTCATGGACCCGCCTAAATTTGCCGAGAGCAAAGCCCAACTTACTGGCGCTTGCCGCGGCTACAAAGATATTAATATGATCGCCATGCAGCTATTAAAGCCGGGAGGGACACTGTTAACCTTCTCTTGCTCAGGGTTAATGGAACAAAACCTATTCCAAAAAGTGGTCGCAGACGCTGCCCTTGATGCCGGCAAAGAGTTGTTAATTATGGAAAGGTTAAATCAAGCAGCCGATCACCCAATTGCAGGAAGCTATCCTGAAGGTTTTTATCTTAAAGGGTTAATTTGCAAGGTTTATTAATAACCTCAAAGCTCTGGCTGCCGCACTCTGTGGCAGCCAACTCACACTGTAAGGTAAAAGAGTAGCGATTCGCTTAATTGAATTGTGTAATTTCTAGCCCCACTATCCATTGTCCTTCTTGCTCTTGCGTACAACGGATAACATTGGCATGAGCGTGGAGAGGCTGGATCATCTCACCACTTGAGTCAATAAAGATATCCACCATGGTATTTGCCTCAATCGGCTCGTTGACTGCTACCGATAGCCCCGTAGCGCTTAAATCTTGGCAAACGCCTTGATATTGTTGCCCGCTTTCCAACTCAGTAATTGTGGCAACGGCCTCAACCGTCATACGCATAAATCGGCGTTTATCTTCATTGATCATAGCCTTCTCTACACCATAGATTGTATTTTTTCTAATAACGACTGTACCGAAAATGGCTTAACCACGTACGCGTCACAGCCTGCCTCAAAGCCCGCTTTTTGTTCTTTTTCAGATTCCAGTCCAGATACCATCAACACGGGAATATTTTTTGTTTCAGGCGTATTTTTTAGCATTCTGCAGGTATCATAACCATCAAGTCCTGGCATGCAAACGTCCAATAAAATGGCATCAGGTGGATCGGCGATGGCATTCGACAAACAGCTGGTGCCCGAGTTGGCATAACTCAGCTCAAAGGCATCTGACAGGGCCACTTGGAGCATTTCATAATTAAAATACTCGTCATCAACCACCAGCAAATGGGGCACATTTTTCCTTCTCTGCAGTGTGGACATATTCAATGTCGCTTCCTTCTCACAATCCAAAACTTTACTTCCTCATATAATAAAGTAACCGTCGTACTCTAAAAAGCAAGTCTATATTTCCCGCTCTTTTACAGCACCCAAGGGTTACTTTCTACAGCCACATCCCTATAGCCTAGTGTTTGAGTCATTTACGATACTTGAAGTTCCCAGTTTAGACCATTAAAAATTCACTTAGATATCGCATTCTTTTAGGGCATTAAGTACACGTTTTGCTGAAATCGGATACGCCGTTCCCAACGTTTGCGCAAATAAAGACACTCTCAACTCTTGCTGCATCCAAAAAATTTGCTGTAATGGCTCAGGCGTAGGTAAACCTGCTGGCACTTTGGCTAACTTTTCTTGGTATGCTGCCGCGACCTTTTCCAACTCTAAAACACATAAGCGGTCTTTGTTTGGATCTACCGCAAGTTTCTCTAACCTTTTTTCAATGCCTTTCATATAGCGTAAAATATCCGCCATTCTGTGTGCGCCGTGGGCAGTAACAAAGCCTTTGAAAATAAGCGATTGCAGTTGCGCTTTAATATCACCATGGGCGGTGATCATGGACAAATCAACACGACCTTTCATGCGCTTATTAATACTGTGAGCAATATTCAGCACCGCTTCCACTTGCTTGGCAATATCTACTACTGTATCTCCCAGCTCGCCACGAATGCGCTCTTTTGCCTGCTCAAATGCTTGTTCATCTCGAACTTCACCGCATGACTGTAACAAGCTATCCACACCTGCAGCCGTGCAATCAGCAATAAGGTCATGAACCTTGCCAAACGGGTTAAAATAAAGGCCTAGCTTAGCTTTATTAGGCAGATGCTGTTGTAAATATTTCACCGGTGAAGGGACATTAAGAAGAATAAGCCGTCTTAGTCCTTCTTTGTGCGCGACTTCTGCTTTTGCCTCATTATCAAATAATTCGATGGCTGCACTGTGTTTTTTATCAACTAATGCCGGATACGCTTTAATTTCATAGTTGCCTTGCTTTTTGGTGTATTGCTCAGGTAGCTGGCCAAAGTTCCACTGCTCTATGTCTTGCTGTTCAATGCCTTGCTCTGCCACTTGCGACAGCGTTTCCGTTACTTGACCTTGTAATTTGGCCTGTAACGTCGGTAAGTCAAAACCGTGTGCCAGCACTTTAGCGTCGTCATCTATGACTTGAAATTGCATTTTTAAGTGCGGCTCTAAGGCATCTAAATCCCAGTCCGATTCATTGACTTTGACGCCTGTCATACGCAGCAACCGCTGCGCAACCACCTCTAAAAAACGCCCTTGCATAGGCTCAATGGCCCCAAGCACCGCATCAGCGAAGTTAGGGGCAGGAACAAAGTTTCGGCGTAGGGTTTTTGGCAATGATTTAATTAAGCCACAGATTAACTCGTGGCGCAGTGCTGGAATATGCCAATCAAACCCTTCACCCTGAACTTGGTTGAGCAATGCCAGAGGAATGTTCACCACCACGCCATCCAGAGCTTGTCCAGGCTCAAAGTGATAGCTTAAAGGCAAAATAAGATTGCCTTGTTGCCAGGTATCAGGGTAATGATCAGCGGTGACATTATTAGCGCTGTGCTTCATGAGCTGTTCGCGGCTCATATGCAAGAAGCGTTTATCTTGCTGTTTTTTGCGACGCCACCATTTATTGAAGGCGGCGCGGTTATTGACATCGGCCGGAATACGCTGGTCATAGAAGGCAACAAGATCGTCTTCATCCACTAAAATATCGCGTCGTCTGGCTTTTTCTTCGAGTACCTGCACTTCCTCAATCAGCTTTTGATTGGCTGTTAAAAACCCTTCGCTTTGGCCTAACTGGTTATTCGCCAGCGCTTCGCGAATAAAGATTTCCCGACTTAACGCGGGATCAATCTCACTGTATACCGTGCGCTTTCTGGCAACAATGATCAGGCCATACAGAGTCTGCTGTTCAAACGCAATCACCGCGCCTGCTTTTTTCTCCCAGTGAGGCTCGCTGTAACTGCGGTTTACTAAGTGTTTGGCTAGAGGAGCCACCCACTTTATGTCTATCTTGGCGTTGACCCGAGCATACAATTTACTGGTTTCTACTAACTCGGCTGACATTAACCATTTGGGGCTTTTCTTAAACAGACTGGAGCCGGGAAAGATATGAAACTGACTGTTGCGCGCGCCTTTATAGAGCTGCTTTTGCTTTTCATCCTTAACTCCAATATGACTCAACATACCACTTAATAGTGCTTGGTGGATTGCCTCATCGCTAGCGGCTTGATCATTAACTTTAAAACCCAGCTCTTCGCATACCGTAGTCAGCTGATACACAATGTCTTGCCATTCACGCACCCGCATGTAGGCAAGAAAATCTTTTTGGCATTGTCTGCGAAACTGATTGCGACTAAGGGCTTGTTGCTGCTCCTCAATATAGTTCCAAAGAGTTAAATAAGCAGTAAAGTCGGATTGTTCAGATTCAAACCGTTTATGCTTTTCATCGGCTTGCTGACGCTTCTCTTGGGGTCGCTCACGTGGGTCTTGGATAGACAGTGCGGCGGTGATAACAATGATCTCCCACAGCGCTCCCATCTGTGCTCCAGACATCACCATTTTTGCCAAGCGCGGATCGATTGGCAAACGGCTGAGTTTGCGGCCCGACTCCGTTAGCTTAGCTTGCTCACGGCGCTTTGATGGAATAATGGCTTGTAGCTCTTCGAGTAAGCTCATACCATCTTTGATGTTACGGCTATCGGGGGCTTGGACAAATGGAAACTGGCTTATATCCCCTAAGCCAAGACCCAACATTTGCAAAATAACCGAGGCTAAGTTGGTGCGCAGAATTTCCGGATCGGTGAACTCAGGACGCCCTAAAAAATCCTCTTCAGAATAAAGTCGAATACAAATACCCGATGCCACACGGCCACAACGTCCCTTTCTTTGATTGGCACTGGCTTGTGAAATGGCTTCTATGGGCAGCCGTTGTACTTTGGTACGGTAGCTGTAGCGGCTTATTCGCGCGGTGCCAGGGTCAATGACATAACGGATCCCAGGAACCGTAAGCGAGGTCTCGGCGACATTGGTCGATAACACAATACGGCGTTGACTGTGTGGCGCAAAAATACGGTTTTGCTCGGCGTTTGATAACCGCGCATACAAGGGCAGAATTTCAACCCCTTTGAGGTTGCGTTTTGACAGCGCATCAGCGGTATCGCGAATTTCGCGCTCGCCATTCATAAACACTAAGATATCACCAGGCCCTTCAGCGCACAGCTCATCCACGGCATCAAAAATACCTTGCAGTTGATCGTTATCTACTTCGCTGTTTTGGCTATCAATATCTTCTACCGGTCGGTACCTTACCTCTACAGGGTAAGTGCGGCCCGATACCTCAATGATTGGCGCGTCATTAAAATGTTTTGAAAAGCGCTCGGGGTCGATGGTCGCCGAGGTAATGATGACTTTTAAGTCGGGACGTTTAGGCAGCAGTTGCTTAAGGTAACCGAGAATAAAGTCAATGTTCAGGCTACGCTCGTGGGCTTCATCAATAATAATGGTGTCGTACTGATTTAAAAAGCGGTCTTGTTGTATTTCAGACAGTAAAATCCCGTCTGTCATTAGCTTAACAAAAGTGTTGTCACTCACTTGATCGGAAAAGCGAATCTTAAAGCCAACTTCTTGGCCCATTTCACAGCCAATCTCTTGCGCGATGCGGGTCGAGACACTTCTGGCGGCCAGCCTTCTAGGCTGCGTATGACCAATATAGCCATCGATACCACGGCCGAGCTCCAAACAAATCTTAGGTAGCTGGGTGGTTTTACCGGATCCGGTTTCACCAGCAACAATCACCACTTGATTGGCGGCAATCGCCGCCTTGATGTCGTCCTTTTTTTGACTAACCGGCAGTTCTTCTGGGTAAGTTACAGAGGGGATATTTTCACTACGCTGTACTTTCAGCGTTTGGCTGTTGGCTATGGCACTTTGGATTTTTTCCAAAACGCGCTTCTGCTTTGCTGGATCGGTGATTTTCTTAACGCCATGTAAGCGTTTTTTGAAAATAAACTGATCCTTTTTTAAACACGAATTTAGCTCTTTAAACAGCGAGTCAACCTGCACTACACGACACCTTGTGAATGAATAAAACGCCGTGTAGTTTACCAAAACAGCTTGGTCATACCCAACTATTTTGCTGCGGTTAAAAGAATAAATCCGCGAACGAGTAATGCCTTAAACGTAACGATGGCCTGCCAGATAGTTTTCATGCAGGTGCTTATCCAGTGCCAGTAGCACATTGGCTCTGCTGATCACACCGAGTAAGCGACCATCATCGTCCACCACCGGGTATACCTTAGGTTTATTGGCGGTCATCATATCGGCCATCTGTACCACGCTGTCTTCACACTTGACGCATAACGGCGACGGCGTCATTACATCAGCAACAACATGGTGAGACTCATTTTGGTAGGTCGATTGCAGCATGATTTTCAAACAGTCTTGCTCTGATAAAAAGCCCACCACTTTGCGCTGCTCATCAATTACCGGCCCACCCGATTGTCCACTTTGTAATAGTTTTTCCACAGCAGACTCAACGCGCATATCTTGTTTGAATGTGACGGGACGGTGATTTAAATAATCCGCGACTTTTATTGATTGCATGTTCATCTCCATTAAAAACGCCAGCTATCATGTTAATAGTAGCTGGCGTTTACAGAACTTGCTTAATTAGTTAAAAATATTGTTTTATTCAGCGTAGATAGCGACCTTGGTTGCAGTTTTCGAGGTCTTACTGGCTCGGTACATGCCTGCCGTATTGAAAGGCATACTAATATTACCTTGTGGGTCTACGATTATTACCCCACCGGTACCACCAATCGGCTGCAACGTATCAAAAATCACTTCCTTGCCAGCTTGAGCAATCGACTTTCCTTGGTAAGCAACGCGCGCACATATATCTGCTGCAACATTATAGCGAATGAAATATTCCCCGTGGCCCGTTGCTGACACTGCGCATGAGCGGTTATCAGCAAATGTACCTGCGCCAATCACGGGAGAATCACCAATGCGACCAAAGCGTTTTGCCGTCATTCCACCGGTAGACGTACCTGCCGCTAAGTTGCCTTGTTTATCTACTGCCACAGCCCCTACTGTTCCCATTTTATAGTGGCTATCAAGCTGTTGGTGTGCAGCCTGATAATCTTTGCTGGCGGCTTGTTTTTGTTGCAGGCGTTTTTTGGCTTTTAATAACGACTGATAACGTGACTCGGTATCAAAGTAGCTGTTTTCTATTAACTGGTAACCGCGTTGCTTGGCAAACTGCTCAGCTCCTTCACCGCTGAGCATAACGTGCACCGAGTGTTGCATCACATCTTTGGCTAAATTAATGGGATTCTTAATGTGTTTAACCCCAGCCACAGCGCCCGCTTGACGATTACGACCATCCATAATGGAAGCATCTAATTCATGGCCTTCATCATAGGTGTAAACAGCCCCTTTTCCGGCATTAAAAAATGGCGAGTTTTCCAGCAAGTTAATTGCGGTAGTAACCGCATCTAGGCTCTCGCCACCTTGCTCTAACACCTTATAACCGGCCTCAACAGCCTGCTTTAAGGTGGCGCGATATTGCTGCTCTTGCTCTGGAGTAAAATTACTGCGCTCAATCGTGCCAGCGCCGCCATGAATAGCAATGGCAATGGGTTGCTGTTGTTGTGCAGCCATCACCGTAGATGAGGTCAGTGCTAATAACGCACCGAGTAAGGTTTTTATCTTCATTGTTTCACCTTGGTATTGAAATATATCTCTACCATGAGTGGCTTTGTGATTAGATGCAAGCTTTCGCGGTAAATGTAACTTAGGTTAAGAAGAAAGGCTCTGAGGGTGAGATTTGAACAATAAAAAACGCCTCATTAAGAGGCGTTTTTAACAGTAAATATACTGGTGTATTAGCTTGCTTCGCGCTGTGCTTTAATGCGTGCTAGACGAGCAACTTGGTGCGTTGACGTTAAGAAAGCGAAGATTGGCGCTAAGTAACCACGCTTACGTAGCTCTAGGAAATCTTCATCGCTCAGCTCATTCACTTTACGCTCGTCAACAAGGTAGATGCCGTTGATGTCTTTTTTCTCACCACGGATTTCAACTGTTAGCGTCTGTTGTACTAAAAGTTCTTTTTCAGCAAGATATTTAGTAAATGCTTCTGTTACACGAGCAAACTCAACATAGTTTACTAATGCTTCTTTACGACGGCTTAGGTACTCCGTTTCTTTGCCATCTTCAAACAAAGCGTTGCCTTCTTCTTCACCTACAAGTGGGCTTGCTTCGTCGATAACGATACCAAACTGATCTTGTTCAGGGTGCTTTACTAAGCCAAACGGGTAGCGAGCTGCAGCCATTGGAACAAAACTACCAGTCCACTTGTCGCCATCGACGAATAGGTTTTCACCTGGCTCTAAACCAAACATAGCAACTGCTTGGAATTGACCTGTTTCAGAGTTTTTTACGAACACCATTGGGAATTCCGTTGCTACACGCGCGAATTCATGCGCGACAACTGGCATTAAGTGCTGAGTTTTCAAAAATTCAACGTTCACGCCATTTTGTACTTTGATGTTAGCGTGTTTTTCGTTATGTAAAGGCTGCACTTGTTGCTCTGCCATAATTACTGCTCCATTAATTTTACGTATTTGTTACTTTATTTGATGGCCCTAAGGCTAGCGGTTTTCAAGGCAAATTGGAAGTTAAATTTATTTGACTTGTTTACAACCGCTTTCGCAGGCTAAGGCCTAAACCTCAAAGGCACAAAACGGATTCACTTAAGCTTGCTGATCAGCAGCTAATGAAACCACTCGCTGAAACTGTCCAAGCGATAACAAGTGACTATATATGACTTCTAATAAGCCATTGTTAACTAAAGATAGTTTTGTTTCGTCATCGAGTGACTTTAAAAGTGCCTTATCGACAGAGTACAGTCCTGGAATACGCTTCTTTTGCCCGTTACCAAGGTCGTACTTGAAATCAAACTCGACCAATAACCCCAGATCAGTGAGAGTCGTCACTAACTGCTCAGCTAATTCTTCTTGGGCCGCAATAGCTTGCAGCATTGACTGCTTTGCGGTTAAAAATGCCGATGCCTCACCATTGTCATCAAACAATTTCTCACCTAAGCCCTCAGTGTTGAGCGCGGTATGTTTCACTGCCAGATAAACTGGCGACTCTTGTGACGTTTTTGCTAGTGAAAAGGGAGCCCGTGCAATATTTAGAGGAACGTAAATGGTGTTTAAGCGCCCATCTGCAAAATACGCATTGTGCCCTTTTTCCAATCCCATAATAGCCACCATTTGTAGCGGCTCTGTATCTGTGCTGCGCATAAAGCAAATGGGAAATTCGGTCGCGGCTTTAGCCACTTCTTGAGGCAGGAGTTTCACCACGTGCATACACTCAGCATGACCGTGATTTTTATCAACCTTAACAAAGCAGCCTCGATGTTGCTCTTGATTAATTATCTCGTAACTTTCTGACATTTAAAAAACCTAAAATCGTGCTAATATTTTATCTAAAATATCATTTTGAGATTAAATTGAGAAGAATGAAAATTGAAATTATTGATTACAAAAAAAGTAAAGACCTAGAAAAGGAGCTGTTAAAATCTAGCGCACCAAAAATCATAAAAAACCTTTTTAACCACTGGCCAATACTCAACAAAGCGAATGAATCAACAGATTTATTTTTGAGAAAATTGTTGAGCTACGCAACAAAATATCACGTTGATATTTTAGCAATAGACAAAAAATATAATGGTGTTATTGGCTACACAGATGCATCATTTAAAAACCATACTTTTGTTAGAAACCAAGCTCCTTTAGTTGCCATCATTAAAAAATTAATTATTGAAAAAGATCTAAGCAATACTCACGATTTTGCATTGCAAAGTGCTTTGATCAGTGAGTGTATGCCCAGTTTTCTTAAGCAAAACCCATCCCCTGATTTCTTATCTAGCATCTCACCAAGACTGTGGCTTGGAACCCAAACCACCGTTCCAGGGCATTATGACAGCGAGCATAATATTGCACTAAACGCATGTGGTAAAAGAACTTTTTTTCTTTTGCCTGGAGATCAGATCGAGCATATCTACCCTGCCCCAATTGATCGGGCATTAACGGGACCCGCGTTAAGTCAAGTAGACTTTGAAACACCAGATCTAGGACGCTTTCCAGCATTTGCTAAAGCTCAAGATAAACTAATTTCAGTGACTTTAAATGTCGGGGAAGCCCTCTATATACCGCCACTATGGTGGCATAATGTAAAGTCTAAAGATAAAGTAAATGCGTTGATAAATTATTGGTGGCAGCCAGAAAGTGAAAAGAGCAGCCTTGAAGCGACAGACAGTTTACTTCACGCAATATTATCGATAAAGAATAAAAGCAAAGCTGAAAAAGCGATCTGGAAAGCCATATTTAATTATTATATTTTTAGTGACAAGCCTGATATTTATGACAGCAATCTATACAAGGGAATATTGTCCAGCTTCCAAGGTGAGGATGAAGGGGTTATAAAGACACTAAAAGAAAGAATTAGAAAATAAAAATGCCGCAGATGCGGCATTTTTATTTTTGCTTATATTAGAATCGGAAGTTTGCACCGACTACAAAGCGGCGGCCATTTTGATAAATAGATAATACACGAGCTTCGTCGGTATTATATTCAACAACTTCTTCATCAGTTAGGTTGATGCCTTCAAATACCACTGAGATATTTTCTGTTACATTATAAGTGGCACTGAAATCTAACTGTCCATAATCATCATTCCATAACTCAGTACCTGAAGAATGCAAGCCTTTGTACCATTTAGTACGGTAGTTATACATCGCACGAACTGAGAAAACATCAGTCTCATAGTAGCCTGAAAGGTTCAACATGTTTTCTGAAGCACCCATTACCAGACCTGAGCCCGGCTTCATAACATCACGTTCACCATCGTTATTGGCGTCTGTGTAGGTGTAGTTTGCAGAAACACCAAAGCCATTTCCAAAGTTATGCTGTAGTGACGCCTCTAAACCCGTAGTTGTGCCACCGGCACCATTTTCTGGGCGAGTTACAGTGGCTGTAACCCACTGCTGCGTCTCTTGGTCATAGAACTCTTGCGATGTTGTGCCCGATGTCTGATAGCTTTCAATGTCTTTGTAGAATAAAGTAATCGCTAACAAAGAAGCATCATCAAAGTAGTACTCCCAAGCAGCATCAAATTGATTCGCTACTTGTGGGTCTAGGTTAGGGTTACCTGCTTGTGCTGTAGGGTTGTCTTCACCTAAGTCGCCAGGTGCCGTGATAGGAGAAATATCAAAGAAGTTTGGTCTTGCCATGGTTCTAGCAGCTGAAAGTCGAACGATCTGATCTTGCGCTAGGTCATATGACAAGTTGAAGTTAGGTAAAATTTCAGTGTAAGAACGGCTTTCCGTTTTCCACTCTAGCGTAGACGGCGTTAAATCACCATTCAAGCCAGGGTTTTGAACCGTTAATAAGCCCCAAGAATCAGATGAGTATAAGTAACCTGATGAGTCTTGATCCGTTTTCGCAACACGAACACCTACGTTACCTCTAAAGTCGTCACCTGAGAAGTCACCCTGTACATAAAAGGCCGTTTTTTGTTCCGCTACTTCAAAAATTTCAGGTAAGTTTTTATGAATAGCATATGACGCATCAGGACCTAAACCTAGCTCAAGCATACGAGCACTGTTATGGGTCAACTGTTGAGTAATGTCACCATTCACAACATCTGCACCAACACTATCAGAACCAATAGCCAGATCACACTCAGCTAACGTTGGACATTGTGAGCTTAAGATCTGCGACATATAGTTATCACTTTGACCATCGTTTGCATAACCCCAGTGCCAGCTGAACGCATTGCGGTCTTGGGTTCTCTTGTGGTCGCGATACTTAACACCTGTTCTGATGGCTGTGAACGCACCTAAATCAACAGGGAAGTCAAAATCGACTTGAGCATAAGACTCTTCATCAGTTGTCGGTTTATTACCACCCCAAATCCAACCACCATTAAATTTAGATGGATCTGTGCCATCGACACCAGCATTAACCGTCGGCGTACTACCCGTTAGGTCAAAGTTATAATCGCCTTGTCCACCGTACTCCCAAGATGTTTCGTTTAGTGTACCGCCTTCTGCTTCAGTGGTACCTAATTCAACATTCATGGTGAATGAATCGGTTGCAAAGTCGATGTCTAAGTGAATCGAGTTGGTATCGGTGCTAGAAATACGGTTAATGTGGTTCCAACGTACATCTCCACCACCTTGACCTTGCAATGCATTGGCGCCTTGGTAAGTCAACGCAGCTTCTGAGCCTGGGTTCATTAACAGGAAGTTTGAGTTGGTGTTATTAACATCCATATTTGAGTCTAAGATGTTAAGTGTTGCACTGAAGTCTGATGATGGTGCAAATTGTACCGAACCAAACACAGTTGTTCTTTCTCGGTCTTGTCTAAATACTGGCACACCCATTGTACGTGGCGTATAAGTACCATCCGACTGAGCATCCCAACCTAATACCTCAAAACCTTCACGGCGTACTGTACGATCGGCTTTAGAACCTGAAATCAGAATACCAAACTTTTCTTCTGAATCAGTCCAAGTATAAAGAGCCTCTAATGAAGGATCGTTTTTCTCAGATACCTCAGAGTACTGGTTTTGAATACTCGCTTGGAAAGTACCAGAAGGTAGATCCAGCGGCTTTCTTGTGTGCAGAATAACCGTTCCACCTATAGAACCCTCGTCAAGTCGAGCTTCTGGTGACTTGTAAACCTCAAGACTACTCACTAGAGAAGAAGGTAACATAGTGAAGTTAAAGCTTCTTGATGGATTATCCAAGATAAACCAATCAGCAGTACCCACGCTCTGGCCATTCAGCAAAGTACGGTTTTTAGTTGGATCCGAACCACGTACTGTGATTTTTTCCCCTTCACCAAATTCACGACTTACGCCAACACCAGTAATACGAGACAGTGACTCTGCCACGTTCTTATCCGGGAACTTACCGATGTCCTCTGCAGTGATAGAGTCTACCACTGCATCGGCAAAACGTTTGTTGTTGATATCTGCTTTAGTTGAAGCTCGAATACCACGAACCTCAATAACTTCGACGTTTTCTTTTGCTTGATTTTCTTCTGCAACCGCTACACCTGAAAAGCCAGCACTCAGTGCCAAGCCGACATTTGCTGCGATTAAGCTTTTTTTGAAATTATTAGCTAACACAGGATTCCCCTTGAATCATTTTGTTGGTTTTTTAAATCACTTCTGCCCAGTGATGATGACAACGCTGTCATCTACTAACAAACCATACACCCAAAATTACATATTCGCTACAATTTTTTTTGGCTAGAATTCAAAAAAAATTCATGGTGAACAATAACCAATTGATTTAATTCGATTATATAAAGGTGAAGATATGCTTTGTTACAAAAACACAGGAAGAATACCACAAATATTTCAGAGGCAATAATTATACTTGATGAACCATTGTACCCATAAAGATACAGCTGTACTGGAGGCAATACAGTCTTTTTTTCGTGCTGCTTTCTCAAGGAGACTTGGGCAGAAGTTTCAAGATGAGAATCACTATCAATGACAGCGGTGTCATTATAATGGAAGGTGCCCTTTTTTGTCCAGTCGATTTGCATCTTTTTTATCAAAGAAGTTAGATGCGGCAAAGCCTAATAAGTTAGTCTGCACTAGCTTTTTGCAAAAATTTAAATACCTTGAAATGGAACAGATAAAATCAATCACTCTGTGTACAATTAAGTCAGCCATGTTACGGTCAGACCATGCTGTAGATAACTGCCTAATATCCTTGCTACTAGCATGTTTTCAAAGAAAATTATCGATACAGCTCCCGTCAGTTGTATGCTTTTAAATGAAGTAAGTCATCTTGCGGATTACCATGAGGCCTGGCAGCTGTCATTTTTAAGCTCAACGATTACTGAGTTTTTGACAAGTGTGCTATTTGCTAAATAAACAGACTGCAACGGGAATTCTTAATGCTGATATTACCCAACTGGCTAGTAAGTGGAGTTCGCCCCAACCAAAAAACAACTTAAAATGAATAGTAAAATATTGAATTTATGACTATTCAATCAATTTATCTAATTAAAGGCTCCATATTAAGCAGAACACGTTGTCGGCAGCAATGCACTCCCACCATGCAACGGCTTGGACACCTGCAACCTCGCAGATAAGACAAAAATTGACTATTTCATTGTTTTTAATAAGAAGATTTTAACGCGGTTAGCAACAAACTTACTCCCCTACATAAGGCAATGTATAAGTACGAGTTGCTATTTAGCTTGAATAATCACGCTCTTAGAAAAGCAATAGGATGGCTTTAGCTGCCTATATTAGGCTGATAACTGCGATGAAAGGTAATGGTAGTGCTAACATGTTAGCAAGGTATCAACTGATGAGGCTAGGTTACAATCTATAGCGCTCTTACATCCAGTTGAACGTGGCAGAAAGATTGAAATCAAGGGCCGAGTGGATCTCAGCCCTAAAGACCAGTGGTTATGGACACCAAAAAACGGTTAGATCGATATTTGGATGATTCAGCACGGCTCGTAATGGGATCGCTTTGTCGCTCCCAGGCTGCTTGGCTTGTTCATACATGGCCTTTTTCTTCTCACCTGAGATCAGCAGCACTACGGCTTTCGAATTGGCAATACCTGCCAGAGATAAACTCATGCGCTCTGTAATTGCTCCAGTGACTTCACTTTCATGGGCATTAATGGCAGCAACCAAATTGCTACTGGTTAATGCTTCATCCAAGCCATCGGCATGAGGAAAGAGGCTTGCAGTGTGGCCATCAGGACCCATACCAAGGATGGTGACATCAAAAGGCTGCTTTAATTGTCCATAGGCTGCTTCACACTCAGATACCCCCTGCTGAGCCGTTGCTGCGGCATTCTTCATGGTCACAAAGCGAGCATTGGCCGCCTTGTCTTGTAACAAGGTTGACTTGATAAATGCTTCATTCGATTTCTCATGACTGGCCTCTACCCAGCGCTCATCAACCATAGCCACGGTGATCTTATCCCAGCCTAAATCGACTCCAGAAAGGAAACGATAAGCAGGAGCTGGAGATGAACCGCCCGAAACAAGCAGAACCGCTTCACCATCGTGTTCTATACCTTGGCTTAAACCGCTTTGCAACAGCTCAGATAATGCCGCGGTCATTTCCTCTTTCGAAGCAAAATTCTTTTCTGTCACCGTTGCCATTATGCTTTCCCTCCAGCGTTAAACCAAACATGTTTGTTCTCTTCCAGAAGCTCATCGGCGTCTTCTGGCCCCCAAGAACCAGCACGATACAGTGATGGTGTGCCCTTTTCCTGCCAGCGCTGGATTATCGGATCAATCCACTTCCAAGCTTGACGTACTTCGTCACGGTGAATAAATAAAGCTGGATTGTTAGCAGCCGCATCGAGCATTAAGCGCTTGTAAGCATCTGAGTGGTAGCCATTGCTGTACTTTTCACTGAGTGAAATGTTCAGCGTAACGGGCTCAAGCTGCATCTCTAAATTATCCAAACGCTTTGACATCAGCGTAAGCTGAATGCTCTCTTCTGGCTGTAAGCGGATCACCAAACGGTTAGGTTGAATAGGGCCTGCCGCTTCGCCATAAACGTTATGAGAAACCGGCTTGTACTCCACCACGATTTCGGCACAACGCGACTTCATGCGCTTACCCGTACGCAGGTAAAAAGGCACGCCAGCCCAGCGCCAGTTATCAATATGAGCACGAATGGCAACAAAGGTTTCGGTTTGGCTTGAGCCTTGTCCCAGCTCTTCAAGGTAGCCAGGTACTAGCTTGCCATCTAAATCGCCAGGCACGTATTGGCCGCGCACAACATTATCATCCACCTGCTCATCGACTAATGGCCGCAGTGCTTCTAATACTTTGAGCTTTTCGGTGCGAATACTGTTGGCGTTTAATTTATGGGGTGATTCCATCGCCACCAAACACAATAGCTGCAACAGATGATTTTGCACCATGTCTCGCAGTGCACCGGCCTTATCGTAAAAGCCTGCACGACTCTCCAAGCCCACGGTCTCAGAAATACTGATCTGAATGTTATCAATGGCTTTTGCATCCCACAGGTTTTCAAATAAAGCATTCGAAAAGCGCAGTGCCATAAGGTTTTGCACCGTCTCTTTACCAAGATAGTGATCAATGCGGAATACTTGTTCTTCAGCGAAAAACTCGCCAATTTTGGCATTAATTTCTTCTGCCGACTGGCCACAATACCCGATTGGTTTTTCAACCACGACTCGTGAGTTCTCGGTGATCAGGCCTTTAATTGACAGCAACTCACAGCAGCGTCCGTAAACGGCAGGTGGTAATGATAGATAGAAAACACGGGATTTATCTTCTGCATCTGACAGAATATTTTTTAAGGTATCCCAATGGCCATCATCTTCAGTCACATTGACCACTACCGGAACCAAGTATTCTGCAAAAGCAGTCCAGTCTTTTTTGTTGTATTCGCCTTTACCAAGGTGGGTTTGCAACGCTAAATGTGCCGTTTCAACAAATTCTTGTTGTTTATTTTGTTCGCGAACGGTAGGTAGGATGCGAGTGCCTTCAGGTAGGTTGCCTTCTTGATATGCACGATACAAAGCAGGAAGGAGTTTGCGTAGTGCTAAATCACCTCCCCCACCAAAGATGACGATGTCAAAAGGATTAAGCATAATTCACTCTCATTTAGTTGGGCGCGCAGATTACGCGCTGAATTCACTTGATTTGGCGCCACTCCAAAGTCGACCAAATAGCTGTTTTGCCCAGGTGCTACCGATTTGCTGCTAGCAACAATAAAATGAGTCTTAGAAACCTGTATTTCCTCTCACAAAAATACAGGCTCTAAGTACTCCAGCGCTACCCGTTCAAAGGTATTCTTTTCATTGATACTAGTCGACAGCATTTGCCTCTAGTATCGCCTTAAGCATCATCATCCATTCGTTTTGCTTAAGAATAATATTCCTATTACTCAATATGCTGATGTCAGGCCTTTAGCCGCGCATTTGCTTATAATAGGCAATTAAGCCGTTCGTTGAGCTATCATGGCTGTTGCTGACATTTTCTTCCGTTAGTTCAGCTTCAATGTTAGACGCCAACCCTTTACCTAACTCAACGCCCCATTGGTCAAAAGAACAAATATTTAAAATGATCCCCTGACAGAAAATCTTATGTTCATACATTGCAATCAAACGGCCAACGGCTTTGGCATCCACAGTATCTAAGATAAACGAAGAGGTCGGTCGATTGCCCTGATGGATCTTATGTGGGATCAACTTCTCAATGTCATCCGCAGGCAGACCTTTTGCCGTTAACTCAGCTCGCACTTGTTCGGCGTCTACCCCAGCCATCATCGCCTCGGTTTGGGCAAAAAAGTTAGACAACAGCACATCATGGTGTTTGCCTACTTTGTGCTGTGGTGTCACTGATGCAATAAAGTCAGCAGGCACAATCACGTTACCTTGGTGCAAACACTGGTAAAATGCATGCTGACCATTAATTCCGGTCATACCCCAGATAATGGGAACTGTGGTGTAGCTTACTTCGGCACCAGAAAAAGTCACATGCTTACCATTACTTTCCATCTCACCCTGCTGCAAATAAGCAGGCAGCATATGCAATGCTTGGTCGTAAGGCAAAACGGCTTGCGCTTGATAACCTAAGAAGCTGGTGTTCCAAACACTCAACAACGCCATAAGGAGCGGAATGTTATCTTCATAAGGCGCCGATTGGAAGTGTTCATCCACTTCAAAGGCCCCTTCTAGAAGCTCAATAAACTTATCGAAGCCAAGGTACAATGCAATGGGTAAGCCTATCGCACTCCATAACGAAAAGCGACCACCAACCCAGTCCCACATGGTGAATACGTTTTCATCACTGATGCCAAAGTCGCGGGTCTTTTGCAAATTGGTGCTTACTGCAACAAAGTGCTTGGCAATGGCTTGCTCATCTTTAGCGCTAGTTAAAAACCAGTCCACGGCGGTTTTCGCGTTGGTCATGGTTTCTGAAGTGGTAAAGGTTTTTGAAGCAATTACAAACAGGGTTGTTTCTGGGTCTAACTTCGCCAGCACTGACGCAATTTGAACGCCATCGACATTGGAAACATAATGTACATTGAGGGTGTCATCGGCGTAGGCTGCGAGCGCTTCAGTTACCATTTGCGGACCGAGGTTGGAGCCACCCACACCAATCGCCACAACGTCTTTAACGCGCTTGCCGGTGTAACCAAGCCACTCCCCCTCACGCACTCTAGTGCTGAAGCTTTTTAACTTATCGAGCTCTGCGTTGACTTGCTCAGTAACATTCACCCCATCAACGACAATGGCTTTGTCTTTACGGTTACGCAACGCGGTGTGAAGCACAGCTCTGTTTTCGGTAATGTTGATTTTTTCGCCGGCAAACATTTTGTCTCGCCACGCGGCAACATCACACTCGTTGGCCAGTGCAATTAATTCAGCAAAGGTCTGCTCGTCAAGTCGCTGTTTAGAAAAATCAAACAGCACACCTGGGATATTGCGAGAGAACTTTTCAAAGCGCTGCGGATCGCTTGCAAACATGGTTTTTAGGTGTTGAGTTTGTGTGCGCGCCACTGAGGCATTTAGCTTGTTCCAACTTTGTAGTTCTACTCGACTGACCATCAACATTCCCCTAAATCGTAATTGGTTGTTAGTAATGTTCTTTTAAATACATTAACAACAAAGAAACACAATGAGACAAGCACATTATGGCAAAATGACAACGCTGTCAATTGGCTTCTTTTCAATTTTACATTGCGAATAATAACCTAATTTTATATTTTTGACACCGGTATCATTCATTTATTTCAGCAATTTTTAGTGCAAAACTCTGTCTTGGTTAGATAGACTAAGAAAAATACATGATCATTTTATTAATCAACCATTATTTGCAGTTTGCCTTTATAACTATCTTTTCTGGCAACACTAAGAATAAAACGCTACTATTTCCACAACTTAATAATGATCGACATACACCAGAACTAGAAGAATAACACCATGAAAGTCACCATTAACGATGTTGCCAAGCTCGCCGGCGTGTCCATGAAAACCGTCTCTAGAGTGATAAATAAAGAACCTTCGGTCAGACAAAAAACGTATGATCAGGTGATGCAGGCTGTAAAAGAGTTAAATTACCAACCCAACACCGCAGCTCGAAATTTGGCAGGTACCTCTTCGTTTGCTATTGGCTTGGTGTATGACAACCCCAATGCCTATTACGTCATTGATATGCAAAACGGTGTGTTGTCACGTTGTAAAGAAGAAGGTTATGAGTTGGTGATCCATCCATGCAGCTCAGGCGCCGCAGACATGGCCGATGAAGTAAAAACCATGATCAAGCGCTCTCGTTTAGCAGGTCTTGTGCTCACCCCTCCGTTGTCGGAGCAACAACACATTATCGACATGCTGGATGACAGCGGTGTGCATTATGTTCGGCTATTATCAGGCAGAGCAGCAGAAGCGCAGCAAAGCGCTAACAACTGTATTTTCGTTGATGACTATGCTGCCGCGTATGAAATTACCGAGCATTTAATTTCACTCGGACACCAACAGATTGCCTTTGTACTGGGCGATGAAGAGCACAAATCCACCACTGAACGTTTGGCAGGTTATCAAGACGCACTAAAAGCACATGGCATTAGCCCAAGTGAAGCCCTGCTTTATCACGGTACCTACTCGTTCGAGTCGGGTGTAAAAGGCGCAAAAGCCTTATTAAGTGACGGCAACCCAAATAAAATCACGGCGATATTAGGCGGTAACGATGAGGTTGCAGCGGGTGCTCTGTTTGCCGCTCGGCTGATGAACATTGAAATTCCAGCACAACTTTCCATCAGTGGCTTCGAGGACTCTCCCTTCTCGCGACAAACTTGGCCAAAGCTCACGACAGCACACCAAGCAAACGATATCATTTCTGAACACGCAGCGCGGTTGTTATTTTCAAAGACCCGTGGCCATCGTAAAAATGACAAAGAAATCACTACGGTTTTCACCCCCAATATGGTGGTACGCGAAAGCACCGGCAGGATTTCAAGTTAACCTTGTTGAGCGGCCTAACCGCTCAACAGCTCAATCATTACGGCTCCATCGACTCCAGCAAACTTTCACTTTTGCTCGACCAAGCATTGATCAATGCCTTCACCAACGACGCCAATGGAATGGCGAAAAAGACCCCCCAGAAGCCCCAAATACCACCAAAAAACAGTACTGCTGCAATGATGTAAACCGGGTTCAAATCCACCGCTTCAGAAAACAGTAATGGCACTAACACATTACCGTCTAACGCTTGAATGATGCTGTAAGCCACTAAAATGGTCCAAAACTCCGGCGCAATTCCGTATTGAAACAATGCCACCGCTGCCACCGGTATCGTCACTAAGGCAGCGCCAATAAACGGTATCAACACTGAAAAGCCGACCAGCGTACCTAAGAGTGCCGCATAGCGTAGATCGAGCAGAGAGAAAGTAACATAACTGACCACACCAACAATGATGATTTCAAACACCTTGCCGCGAATGTAGTTCATTATCTGATGATCCATTTCGTACCAGACTTGCGCTATCAGCTTTCTGTCTTTGGGAATTAATTGTGCAATGCCCTTGGTAAGCTCATTTTTATCTTTGAGCATAAAGAACACCAACAAAGGCACCAAGATCAGATAAATTAACCACGCCGCGACATCCTTTAATGACGTCAGCGATATCGACACTATCATTTCACCCAACTCTAGTACTTTTCTTTCCACGCCACTTACCAGTGACTGCACCTGCTCGGTAGAAATAAGCGTGGGATAATTATCGGGTAAGTGTAATAAGAAGTCTTTCCCTTCTTCTATCATGGTCGGGCTTTCTTGCAGCAAATTACTCAATTGCTGCCATAAAATAGGCACAATACCCAGCACTAGCCCCAGCGCAATGCCGGTAAAGGCGGCCATCACGATGATCGCAGCAATAAGGCGATTGCCCAGCACTTGGGCTAGCTTATTCACTGGCCACTCCAACAAGTAGGCAATCACAATGGCGACCAACACCGGCATTACATAGCTGCCAAAGAAATACAACAAGGCAACCGTTAGCACCAGCATTAGTAACAAGGTTACTGAATGTGGATCTGAAAACTTTTTTACGTACCACGCCTTAACCAACTCAAACATCTAGGATCTCCATGCCAACCTTATTTTCTTTGCGATAAATTCGATACTCAACCGAGGCTTTGTCTAAATACTGCGTCACATCTGCCAAATCGCTCATTTGAGCAAATAAGAAATGCACTGCCTCGTGCGTGTTTTGATGCTGCTTTAAGCGCCATTTAAATTGCACGAATAAAGCCGGACAATTTAGCTCGCTCAAATCATGTACAACCTGTGTCATTACCTTTTAACCAATTGTCTCAATGCTGTAGCCCTAGAGTCGAGTATGGTTTATTCTTAATAGCATACTTTACTTTTTGGGAATCCAAATGCCAGGCGTTAATAATAAGGCGCGATTGCCAGCCAATCCAACATTAAAAGAAATAAATTGGTATAAAAAACAAATTAATTGGGGCGAGCTACCACCATTCTATCATCTTGTCGCCTCCGCCATCAGTGAGTGTGAGGGAATTTTACATCATGGTTTCGATAACGCGGTAAAACGGCTGATCGATAAACGCAACTGGAACCTAGAATTACTGGGCGGACATGAGGACGACAATGGTATGATCCACTGTGATAACAAACCCTCAATTGCCTTGTATCAGGCCTTTACTGACAGAGGATTTGAGCTCTGGGCCTACCCAATAGCCAAAGGCACTAAGGTCGATACCTACGTAAAAGATAACCGCTTTTTGGAATTTCGCGTGTGGGATCCCCACTCAATGAAAAGCTTGTTGAGAATTAATCAATTGCATAAATTTATTGGCTTTTATTTTGAAAATGGCGATGTCGCAGATAAGGCGCTGATACTGCACGCGCACAAGGTATTGCACAAAACCGTGGCTTTTTTGCAAAAAGAATTGAACATCACCAGTGTTGATGGGGTCTCAATCAAAGATTTTTACCAATTATGTGAAAAAGACGCCAGAGCGTGTAATGACGAAATCGATATCGCCAAAATCATGCTCGGAGAGGATTTGAATAGGGAATAAAATGCGGTTAAAACCCTTGTTACAGGCGCTCACCATTGCAGCGACACTCTGTACTATCACACCCAGCCAAGCGCAAACTGAGTTAAAACTGCCTGATCTTGGCACTTCCGCGTTGCAAGTATTGCCGTTGGAGAAAGAGCAAGCACTTGGCGAAGTCATGATGATGCAGTTACGTGCTCGTTCACCGGTGGTTGGCGATCCTGTTCTGGAGGAGTACCTCACCAGTTTGGGTAATCGCTTAGTGGCGAATGCCAATGACGTACGTTTCCCGTTTCGCTTTTTTTGGATTAACCACAAAGACATCAACGCCTTTGCGTTTTATGGAGGCCATGTTGGCGTCCACACCGGTCTATTGGCTGAGTCTGACAACGAAAGTCAACTCGCCTCAGTATTAGGCCACGAAATCGCGCACGTTACACAACGCCATTTAGCACGTCGCGCTCAAAACGCCAAAGACAACAGCGCATTGACCATTGCCGGGCTTATTGCCGGTATTCTCACCAGCGTCGTTGCCCCAGATGCCGGCATGGCCATTCTCTCGGCCAGCTCAACCCAATCGGCCTTAAGTCAACTGACTCATAGCCGCAAAGCCGAACAAGAAGCCGACCGCTTTGGCATGAACACTCTGCACAAGGCTGGCTTTGATCCCTATGCCGCCAGTGAGTTCTTAACCAAGTTGTCGGATCAGATCCGTTTTAAAAATAAGCCACCGGCGTTTTTATTAACCCACCCACTACCAGACAGCCGGGTATCGGATGTGCGCTTACGAGCGCAACAATATGAAAAACGCTATTATGGCTCAAGCCTCTCTTATGCACTGGCGAAAAGCCGCGTGTTGGCGCGTTATCATTACTCAAAAGAGCAAGCGGAAGCGTTTTTCCGTAATCATTTAAAAAGCACGTCGGAGCTGGATACGCAGGCACTGGAGTATGGCTTGGCTATCAGCTTGTTAGATCAAGACAAACTCACCGAAGCCGGGCAAATACTGGACAAATTATTAGCTCGAGATGGTAATAATTTATTTTATTTGGATGTCTATACCGACTACCTCATAGCCGCTGAACAAACCGACAAGGCGCTATCGGTTTTAGAAAAACAGCACCAGCTAAGGCCGAATAATCAAGTGATAACGCTCAATTATGCCAATGCCGCTTTAGAAGCAAAGCAATTTGAAAAAGCCGAGCAACTACTTAAAATCTTTTTATTAGAAAAGCCCGATCACCTGTTAGCCCGTGATTTGCTCACACAAGCCTATAAAGCACAACAAAATAAATCGGCTTACCACGAGAGTAAAGCCAGTGTGTATGCTCAATATGGTGCCTTCAGTAAAGCGGCAGATGAAGTGCAACGTGCACTAAACCATATTGAAAACGATGAAGAGATCAAAAAAAGCAGACTAAAAGCACTGTTAAGCCAATACCGAGTTATGCAAAAGGAAATAGCTAAGCTGTAGCAGAGCGTGGGGTTACGGTTTTAACTATGATCCCACTGCCTGCGCTTTTCGTTAATAGTGCAATACGCTATCATCGCATTAAAATTAATAACCTAGAGATAAAAAACCATGGCTGTAGAAATATACCACAACCCGCGCTGTTCAAAGTCACGCGAAACCCTTGCATTACTTGAGAGCCAAGGCGTGTCTCCTACTATTGTGGAATACTTAAAAACGCCTATTTCATCAGATACGCTGGCCACGTTACTCGATAAACTAGGGTTCGCTAGTGCCCATCAATTAGTGCGCAGTAAAGAAACCATTTATAAAGAATTAGGACTCAGCAAAGACAGCGATGAGGCACAGCTAAGACAAGCAATGCTTGAAAATCCCAAATTGATTGAGCGCCCTATCGTGGTCAATGGTGATAAAGCGGCCATTGGTCGACCGCCTGAAACCGTTCTTGATATTCTATAATGACTAAAATATTGGTGTTATACCACTCCAGCCATGGCTCGGTGGCAAACATGGCGGCCGAGTTTGCTGAGACCATCACCGTCAATGGTGGTGAGGCGGTTGTGCGGGTGTTTAAAGCCCGTGAGCCGCACGACGTCGAAGTCACCAAAGCCGACTTAGTCGCCTGTGATGGCTTGGCTTTTGGTACACCCACCCGGTTTGGCATGATGGCCGCTGAAGCCAAAACATTTTGGGAAACTACCAGCGATTTATGGTTAAAAGGTCAATTAATCGACAAACCAGCTTGTGTGTTTTCGTCATCCAGTAGTATGCACGGCGGTAATGAGGCCACCTTATTGAACCTGTCATTACCGTTATTACACCATGGCATGATGTTACTTGGCGTGCCCTACGATGTGCCCGAGTTATTATCAAGCCAAACCGGCGGTACGCCATACGGCGCCTCTCATGTTGCTGGTAGTCAAAACGACGCTACCCTGTCAGCCACCGAAGTTAAAATTTGTCGTGCAGCCGCGAGTCGGCTGTTGCGTGTTGCGGAAAAGTTAAAATGAATAAAGTTGCGAAAAAGCCGATCACCAAACGCTTTCAGTTTTTTGCCCTAACAGGCTACATAGGCTTGTTAATACTGATACCATTGTGGCTATTTGTATTATCACCACGTGAAGGCTATAGCAGCGGCTTTGTATTTACAGTGTATGTTTTGCCACTGCTATTGCCACTAAAAGGAATCATTCAAGATAAGCCTTACACTTATGCTTGGGCTAACTTTATTGTGATGCTGTATTTTATTCATGGCTTAACCATGTTGTGGGTGTCGCCTGATGAGCTATGGCTGGCCATATTAGAAGTCGCATTAGCCACTTCTATGTTTATCGGCTGTACTTATTATGCCCGTCACCGTGGCCAAGAGCTTGGCCTGAAAATTCGTAAGTTGAAAGAAGACTTAGCTGACGAGAAACGCGCCCACGAGCAGCAAGATTAACGAAAAAGTGGGCCAGATTAAAAAGTGTGCGCAGCTAAATGGGCTGCGCTTTTTTTTGCTGCCATTACTGCAATGACATGACGGCAACTAACACCAAAACAGAAAATAATAACTGCACTGCAATACTCAACCACGCCAAGCAATTAACTCCTAACAACGACCATGGCGTTGCACTGCTAGGATACAAGGGGTTACGACGTTGCCGCCTAGCAACACTGAAAAGAGCAATCGATACCCCTGTGGTCACAAGCGTTGCAATGGTTTTATCATTGATGCTATCAGTAAAAAATAGCAGTAATTGCAATGGTAGTAGCACCGCAGCCAAGGCGTAAAGCAGGTGAACATTTTTTATTTTTTGGTACTTAGCCTCACTGGACAATTCAATAATCCCATGCTCCTCAAACGCTTGTTTAGCGCTTAACGCTTGGTTTTTCATGGCCACGCGGTAAGGGGTTTGGCCGTGGATATCGGCCAACATAGGGTCATCACCGTGGTTAAAAATCATCTCAACCATGGCCGCCGAGTTAGAAACCGCGGCATAATGCATTAAATTGCATCCGGCCTCATCGAGCTCATTCACGTCATGGCTTGGTAGCATCGCCTCTACGGCACTAACAAAGCCTTTTTCTACCGCGAGCATCAATGCCGAGCGCCCTTGGCTGTCTTTGGCTGTGCCTTTTGCCCCTTGGTTGACTAGGGTTAAGATGGCCGATTGTTTGGCCTGCTTTTGACTTAACTGCAGCAACAAGGCTTGCTCTAACAAGGCACTCACCTCTTGTTCATCTGCAATGGCGCAAAGCAGCTCGTAAGTCTGCTCACCTTCGAGTAACTTGTCTGTGGCTATCTTAGCGGTGGCGGTTTTATCTTCCATGCACTGTTCACTCTTTTCGAGTATCGCGCTACGGATGGCTTCATCTCCATCACACCAAAGCGTGACTAGCTCGCTGGCGCTAAACTGCATTCCCACCTCTAAAAGCCACACCAAGGTAGCCTGCAAGCCTTGGTTTAACAACAACTCCACGAAGGACAGTTGCTGCTCTTGCATTTGCAGCTGAATATTGGAGTATTGGCCCAAGCGCTGAATTAAGGTGTTCAATAGTGTGCTGTGTTCGGTGCCGTTGCTATGCATGTGCTGCAAAACACTGTTGACGTAGTGACGTTGCTTGTCGTCAAAATCATCGATGTGTTGAAAGTAACAGGCTTCGAACGGCTCCAAGGGGCGCAGCCAAGCAAGATAAAATAAAGGCGGTAGTACGGTTGTCACCACCCCCTGCTCGTCGGTGGTTTGTTGACAATCCGGCCATGCCTCAATGGCATCTAGAATGTATGCCCCGTTTTCTTCGATTAACCCCTTCAACAGCGTGGGATACTGAGCAGGCCAAATTAACACTTGTTCCATGAATGCGCTATTATCCTCAGAATCTAAATATATGCAGCATAATTATCGCGAAATGACTAGGTGGTGAATAATACCAACTGTGACGCTAAAATGCTTCTCTATTTCGGACCATTTTTACAATTAGAGTATTGAAATGACTAATCAATTAGAAACATGGCAAGTGATCCTTATCATTGCCGGAGTATTAGGGGTGATTTGGAGCAACATCGCGCTACTGAAGTACTCGGCAAAGTTTGAGATGAAGAAAAAGATCAAACAACAAACCGAGCCTTTTGATGAAAGTAAGCGCAACCAAGAGCAAACATCAAAAAGCGCTTCACAGCAGTCAGGTACTGACGATACTAATACCTAACTGCTGTAAGCTGATTCGGTAACACATAGCTACTAAATGTGTTTAACCGAAGCCCAGTTAGTCTATGGTGATATCCACCCAGACTAAACGATGGTCGGAGCTGGCATGGCGGCTTTTAACCAAGCGATACAATGAGTCCGTTTGGGTTGGCCAAAAAACGCCACTGTCGGCAATTTTGAGGCCATGCTTGGACGGTAATACGTAATCGACTCTGGCTCCCCAGTGGGCAGTAAAACGGCTACTGTAGTTGGCATCGCTGTGTTGCTTGCCGCCGTCACTGGTCGGTGCCTTAGCAGCGTTAACCAAATCATGTTGCAGTAATTGCTCTATCACTCCTGGACGGTGTTTATCTCCTTCATCTGCGGCATTAAAGTCGCCGGCAATGACAAATCGAGTGGCATCTTTTAAGCCCCCTTTTTGACCTTTATCATCGTAAGTATATGCGCTAGTTGCAGGGCTCAGGTAATCGGCCATTAACCGGATTTCATCGTGATTTCGCGCTCCATTGCGATCCTCTGGTCCATCAAACACAGGCGGTGTTGGGTGCATGGCCAATAGGTGTACATTCTTGTCACCAACTTGAATAGGAATATCCCAATGCGATTTAGAGCTTAACCGCAAGGCTTGCCACTCAGCGTCGCTATACCAAGGCGCGCCGGTTTCTGGCTCAGTGGTCTTAAGGTGATTTGGCATATCGCGCCATAAAAATTGCTGCATGGTGCGAACTTGGGTTTTATCGATTGGGAACTTCGAGAGCACCGCCATGCCATACTGCCCTTGATAAAAACCAAAGCCTTGGGCATCGGCCCCAAAGCGACTCTTTTCACCATTATTATCAAGATCAAACTCGGTTGGCAATCCGGTGTTTACTGGGGCAATAAAATGATAAGGGTATTGGATCGGTGCCTGATCTGCCTGCGATTGTTGCAAATAGTTTTTTACAAACGCGACAATCCCCTGCTCAGGTTCCGCAATATAATCAAACTCATTGAGTAGCAGAATGTCTGGTCGAACTCGCTGAATGATCTCAGCAATATTTTTTATCTGGGGGTGATCCCCTTGTTTTAGCAGTGTTTGTAATTTATCGGGCTCTAGAGCCTGATTTTGCTGTTGGTAGTTGCTCGCTTCCATACTGACGTTGAATGTCGCAACGCGTATGGTTTGTGCATGGCTGAGTGAGGCGAAAAGCAAAACAGCTAAGCTGAATAATCTCATTGTAAACCTGTAAGTTAAAATCAATCCCGGAGTCATTATTGTAATGCCACGAGCAGAAAAAGCGCTAATATTGAGATAAGCAGCAACATGACTGCGGTACTGCTAATAATCCATGGCAGCCCAGCTATTCGTTAGGGCTGCCACTGTGTTTACTCACTTAGCCAAGCAACATTATTCTTGGTTGGCGAAATATGATTGCGTACCGTGGGCCTCAAGTGCCGCTTCAAAGCGTTGTAAGGCCTGTAAGTACACCGCATCTCTCAAGCCAATTTCATGCTCCTGATGCAGCGCCCAAGCTTTATCAAACGCCGACTCGATGTACTCAGCCAACTTACTCTGTACTTTTTCTTCACTCCACATTTCACCTTGGCGGTTTTGACACCACTCGAAATAGCTCACTATGACCCCACCGGCATTGGCTAAAATGTCGGGTACCACAGTCACCCCTTGCTGTTGCAAAATACTATCAGCATCGGCAGCGACCGGACCGTTGGCAATTTCAACAATAAACTTAGCCGCAACCTGCTCTGCGTTATCGCTCGTTATCGCGCCTGCAAGCGCCGCTGGCACTAGCACATCCACTTTCAAGGCCAACAACTCTTCGTTGCTTAAGGTTTCATGCTCTACGGTTTCACACACCGAGCCATCACAGTACACCGCCTTTAAGGCTTTACTGCGTTGTTTTTCTTGGTAAACACTTTCAACATCCAAACCATCAGGACAATAAATCGCGCCCTTCGAGTCACTGACTGCAACCACTTTATAACCCGCTTGCTGCAACAACTTAGCACAATGATAACCGCCGTTACCAAAGCCTTGGATTGCAATGGTTTTCTCTTCACGCTGCCAATCAAACTGCTGGGCAAGTTTTTCAATCATTAAAAACGCACCGCGCCCAGTGGCCGACTCGCGTCCTGCACTGCCGCCAAAGGTGGTTGGCTTTCCGGTGATCACTGCAGGGCTTTTACGGCGAGCAATCTTTTCGTACTCGTCCATCATCCACCCCATTACTCGGGCATTGGTATAGACATCGGGTGCTGGAATATCCTGCTCTGGGCCAATAAAGTCGGCGTTGGCGCGAATGTAAGTGCGAGCCAAGCGCTCAAGCTCCATGGGACTCAGCGATTTCGGATCGACCGTAACTGCGCCTTTACCACCACCAAACGGCACATTCACCGCGGCACATTTTAATGTCATCCACAGCGCTAATGCTTCAACCTCACTTTGGTCGGCGTCTTGGTGAAACCGTATTCCGCCCTTGGTCGGCCCGAGTAAATCATTGTATTGGCAGCGATAGGCCTTAAAATAATCGAGTTTGCCATTGTCGCGACGAATGGCAATATGACTCGAAAGCGTACGCTGTGGGTGTGCTAAGGCATGGTAGGTGGCTTCATTAATCCCTGTTTCCTCAATGATATGATGAAGGCGCTTTAATGCATCTTGTAATAAATCTGTACTCATCCTTTCCTCAGTTTTTTACTGTGACTGTTATTGGTATGAGTGCATTAGCTAAAAAGATCAAGCGCAACGCCATAAGCGGCACTAAATTACTCGAAAAATTAGGTGATTTCTTTTAAAAAGTAGCTCGCTTCGCTGGGCTCAATCACAAAACATTGTCGTTTTGCTCGCGTTAACGCAACATAAAATAGCCGCCGCTCTTCGGCATCAGGGAATCCTCCTTTGGCCGGCAGCAAAGCCTCTACTAGCGCAATGGATGGTTTATTTGAGGGTAAAATATGTGGCTGTAAGCCCATGATAATCGTAAAATCGGCTTCAGTGCCTTTGGCGCCATGAAAGGTATTAGATGATAGCTGCAACTGCGGATACAAATTTCGCCATTTTGCCATGCAATTGCTGTCTGGCAGAGCTTTGTGATTACGCGCCAATAGCATCACCGTCACTCCCTTATCGCTGCGTTGCTCAATCACACCTAAAAGCTGCTGGGCTTGACTAAGGTCATCATCGCTCCGAACTTTCACAACCCCTTGGCCTTTAACGCCACTGTCGTTGGCAACAATGTGCTTTGGTATTTGCTCTGGATTACGGCACACAAATTGACTGGCGACATCGAGAATGGTTTGCGGGTAACGGAAGGTTTTATCCAAATAGCTGGTCGTTGCTTCACCAAAGTGACGGCTGAACTCTGTGATTAAGCTAATGTCACCGCCACTAAAACGGTAAATGGCCTGCCAGTCGTCACCCACAGCGAAAAGCTGTGCTTGGGGGTTTTGCTTTAGCAAAGCTTGGAGTAATCGAGCCCGCAGCTGTGAAATATCCTGAAATTCATCCACCAACAACATCCGCCATGGCGAGTTAAAACGCTTGGTTTCTACGTAATGAATAGCCCGTTGCAACATGTCCTCAAAGTCAATACTGTTTTCATTGTTTAAAAACAATTGATACTCCGCAAGCAGTGGAAAAATCACCGTCATGCTGTCGCTGTAATTGGGTAAAAGTGTGTCAATATGACCGAGGAATTGCGCTTGCTTGACCAGAGGCAGCAATTGGCACAACAGCTTGATAGCCTGAGACTCACTGCCAATGCTATTTTGCTGGCAGAAGCGCTGCCAGTCGCGAGCAAAGTCACTTTCTTGCTGTAAGCTTAAAAGTGCCTCTTGAACAAACTGGTTGAGCTGACTTTGACTGGTAGCAAGGGTTGAAATAGCAGGCTTTTGCCCTTCTACGTGTTCAATAATCGACAGTGATAAGGCATGAAAGGTGGCACACGTTAGTGAGTCTGCAAGCGTTTGACAGCGTTGGCGCATTTCATCTGCAGCATCGTTGCCATAGGCTAATAATAAAATTTCATCGCCTTTAAATAACTGCCGGTGAAGTAAGTAAGCCACCTTGGCTTTAATGACACTGGTTTTTCCGGTCCCCGCTCCGGCTAACAGTAACTGTCGATCGTCTTGAATGATACACGCTTTGGCCTGCGCTGGCGTCAAAGGTTGCGCCTCGGTTTGAGCAAAAAACGCCTGATCATAACGCAGATAATAGTCCACAAAAGCAGCTTTAAACTCGTTGATATCCTGATTGGTCCATGCGGCAATTTCAGCTACCACAGCTAACGCTTGACGCGTGGGCTCATCCAACATAGAAGCGGGAATGTGCTGCCAGCCCTGCCACAGTTGTTGGCAACTTACACGAAATGTATGCAGTAAACTGGCACTGAGGTAACGATATTTGAGCTGTTGTTGTGCCAAGGTGGCGGTTTGTATCATGCGCTCGCTGTGTGCCTTAAGCCACAGCTTTTGCAACTGGGTAGACGTCGCCGGCATATTTTTAGGCTTCACTTTCACACTGACTTGGCCACTGTCCACCGTTAGGGTGAGTACGCCATACCAACGGCCATGTTGATAACACGGCGGCTTTGTCATAGCAGCAAACAAGCCACTTTGTACTTTGCTTGCCTGCCTAATAAACAGTCCTTGTTGCGTGCATTTTATTTCCCGCACGGCGTCAAACAGACGACTTAAAATATGGGGTTCTATCAAGAGGTTAATCAAACTGCATTGCTTGGTAGCCCTATGCTACCACGGAACGAATTGAAAACAGTACAGCCAAGTTAAATTGCCACAATGAAAGTCATTGAGCTGATTACTTTTTCCCTGCTTTAGAGCGTTTTACTCTCTGCTCTTGCTTCGCCTTGGCGACATTTTTAAACACCGGTGGCGGGATTGAAAAAGCGAAATCAACGGCATCAACGCCATAAATAAGCACCTTTAGGCATCTTTTTTGCCCATTTCACTACCTTGAATAACAAAACTGCACTCACAGGCAGTAAGATGAAAACGATCAAAGCCTTTACTAAAATGACGTCCATACACACTTTCCTTGTTAATATAAGTTACCCTTTGTAATGGTGGGACAGATGAATATTCTCAACCCACCTAGCCAAAGTATTTTGTATGCCGTTTTATTGCGCCAGACCATTCTCCCTTATTGCCGCAGTAAAAGCGTGCTGGAGTTTGTCATGCTCAAGCTCTAAATCGGTTTCTGTTAACTCGCCTTTTAGCCAACGCAGCTCTAATGCCAATGTTTCGAGCATTTGTTTTTGAATAAACACCGCCATTTCGGGTTTGGTGGTTGCCGAGCGCTTGAGGTTTATAATTTGACCATTAAGCATTTCCAAGGTTGGCTGGCTGAGCATTTTACTCACCAGTGTTTGGGTAACAAAACGCTCAATATAATGCGGGTATGGCAAGGGGTTTTTATCATAAAACTCTTTAACCTCTTGCTCTGCCTGTTGTTCACTCTGTGCTTCTTGTTTGAGGTTGTTAGCGAAATCAATCAACTTTTCTCCATATTCCCGGGTTTCGCTAATACTGGTTGTGGCTGCGCCAATTAATTTCATTACATCGCGACGTTCCTTGTTGTCTTCTTCAAAGTTAGTAATGGCAATGGCAAGCAATACCCCAACCAAAGTCGCTAGCATGGTGGTGATAAAATTCACTCCGAGTTCGTTACGACTCGCCCATGGCCGCAGGGCAGGCAAAAAGGTGATCACACCAAGCAGAGAAATAATGATAGTGGCAATAAGGTAAGTCATGAAGGATTCACTTCCATGTTGTTGATATCATCCTCTGATTGTAAATCGTTTTTATAAAACAACAAGCATTTCAATTAGTTCAAGCTTAAGAGTAACAAAAATGGTGTTGCTCTTTTAACGACATGCCTAAATATTCAAAAGTCCCTGTCAGCATCTGGGTAAACGCCCTTGGCACTTCTTTTTGGTTAGAAGTCGAGAGCAAGGAAAACTGCTTGTCACGCAGTGCTCTGAGCTCAGGTTGCAGACTTTCAATATCCATAAAGTCGGTGATCCTATCAATAAACGCTTTCATTCTTGGTGTTACCGCGTACCAATAAACAGGCGAGGCGAAAACGATATGATCAAAGCTCAGTATCCAGCGAAATTAATTAATAAAATCGTCCCCCGAATTAGAATGCTGGTAACAATATTCGCCAATATTATACCTATCTAAATAAATCAGCTGAGCTCCATATTGCTGTGCGATCTTAGTAGCGGATTGAAAGGTGTTCCCGGCTGGGTTGGCACTGGAATAAATAACGATGGTTTTCATAATGAGCAATTTCCGGTTGTGTTGTTATGAATATAGGTGCTACCTTAAAACCTCACCTTAACTTGAGGTAAAGTGCCAAAATGGAAAAAAATAAAAAGCTTCCCGAAGAACCCAAACTGAGTGTCGGTAAGGTGGCAGCCCGAGCGGATGTTGCTGTGTCAACTTTGCACTTTTATGAGAGCAAAGGTTTGATCCGCAGTTGGCGTAATAATGGTAATCAACGGCGTTATAAAAAAGATGTTTTAAGGCGGATAGCCATTATTAAAGCAGGCCAGAAAATGGGGATCACTTTGGCTGAAATCAAAGACACTCTCGACACTCTGCCAGAAGCAAGAACACCCAATAAAAGCGATTGGGCACGGCTTTCGAGTGCGTGGCAGGCCAAGTTAGACGAAAAAATTGCCTATATGCAACGGCTGCGGACCTTGGTTGATGGCTGTATTGGCTGTGGCTGTTTGTCGATGAAATCCTGTCCAATTTATAATCCCGATGACATTGTTGCCAGTGAAGCCAGCGGCGCGGTGATACTCGACCAACCGGAAAAAGCCAATAAGGCAAAAAATTTGGTATCATAATTGAAACCCAAAACAAGGACACAATAATGAAAAAAACCGCTTTATGTATGGCTTTGGCCATGGCGATGGGCCTATCTGGTTGCTCGCTCTCCCCTGCCAATAGCCAAGACACCGCTGCCCAAACTTCAGTTGCAATGGCACCCAGTGCAAAGTTTTCTCAGTTTTCAGAGCAATTTATTGCGGCATTGTGGCAACAATACCCAGAGGCTTCTTTATGGGCCGGTTACGGTAAATACGACGATATTATTACTATCCCTAATCAAGCAGCACGCACTGCCAGTGTGGCATTTTCAAAAGCTTGGTTAGCCAAATTGGCCGCATTCGATATTGAGCAGCTAAGCGACAGCCAAAAAATTGATTATCATCTCATTGAAAACCGTTTAAAGCGTGATATCTGGCACACCGAAACATTTAAAAGCTGGCAGTGGAACCCTGCTAATTATAACGTTTCATATGGCTTTGCAACGATTTTAAACAGCCGCTTCAAAAGCGATGACGAAAAGCTCAAGCTGGTTTTAGAAAGACTGAAATACGTACCAGACTATTACCAAGCAGCGCAAGAGAATATCGACACCCCAACCATTGAATACACCCAACTGGCTATCGCCCAAAACCAAGGCGCATTCAGTGTGTTGAACGACGAGCTGTTAGAAAAGCTCGCCACATCACTGTTAACCGCTGAAGAAAAACAGCTGTTCAAGCAACGTTTTGCCGCTGCGAAATCGGCCATCAATGGCTATGTCAGCTTTTTAACCAACCTTGAAAAAGAGCTGGCAGAAAATGGCAATGCGCGGTCATTTAGAATTGGTGAAGAGCTTTATGAGCAGAAGTTTGCCTTCGATATTCAATCAGGCTATAGCGCCAAACAAATGTACCAAAAGGCGCTGGAAGATAAAGCCCGAGTTACCGCGGAAATGGTTAAAATTACCGATTCACTGTGGCCTAAATACTTTGCCGATACTCCACGCCCAGAGTCGGATCGCGACGCCATTGCCAAACTGATTAAACACTTGTCGGTAAAGCACGTTAAACGCGAAAACTTTGTCAGTGAGATAAAACGCCAAATCCCTGAACTCGAAAAATTTGTCATTGAAAACGACCTCATTACCCTAGACCCAGAAAAGCCACTGGTAGTGAGAGAAACTCCCGAGTACATGCGTGGTTTTGCCGGGGCTTCCATCAGTGCGCCAGGTCCGTATGACAAAAAGGAAAATACCTACTACAACGTTTCACCACTGGATGGCATGAGCGATGAGCAAGCCGAATCCTACCTGCGTGAATACAACCATTGGATCTTACAGATCTTAAACATTCATGAAGCTATCCCAGGTCATTACACCCAGCTGGTATACGCAAATGAATCGCCCTCACTGGTGAAAAGTATCCTCAGTAATGGCGCGATGATCGAAGGCTGGGCGGTATATACCGAGCGTATGATGCTGGAGCAAGGCTATGGTAATTTTGAGCCAGAAATGTGGCTGATGTATTACAAATGGAACCTACGAGTGATTTGTAACACCATTTTAGACTATGCCATTCAAGTGAAAGGGATCAGTCGCGAAGAGGGCCTCGATTTGTTAATGAATGGCGCTTTCCAAGAGCGCGCAGAGGCCGAAGGCAAGTGGCGCCGTGCAACCTTAAGCCAAGTTCAGCTCACCAGTTATTACTCAGGTTATCGTGAAATTTACGATTTCCGAGAAGCACAAAAGCAAAAGCTAGGTGATGATTTTGATCTCAAAGCCTTCCATGAGGAGTTCCTAAGTTTCGGCAGCGCGCCGGTCAAATACATTCGCCAACTAATGAGCAAATAACAATGCCAAAAGCATAACCATCTGCCACTCCCACACCATCGTGTGGGAGTTTTCAGCCCCGCGACAACGCCCCCTTTTTTGCAGAATTTCAAATAAAAACATTTTAAAACAAAAAGTTATGTATTTTCTTGGGTTTTATGCTAAGCTTTAATACCAATTCGCTTAATTAAGTGGTCTATTTGAGGCAAGAAAATTCTGTCGA
>NZ_JBLWMW010000039.1:0-40262 GCF_048515945.1 Pseudoalteromonas 'SMAR' | reverse complement strand
GGCTGCCGATGCATTGCTGAGTGAAATAAGTACAGCAAAGATCAACACGCCCTAGTTTCGACTACGTAAAAAAATCGATTCAATCAATACAATACGATAACAAAGCCAAATTGATCAGCGCCAACGCGAATTGTTGTCTTATCGCGGCCGAGATTACCTGAGTATAGCCATTAGTCTTAATTTTGAGTTTTTCATCCCGCTTTTCTTTATCTTGTCGACAATTAAGTTATCACTGTAGTAACAAGGGTTAAATAACAACAAGACGTTCAGCCACAGCAAGGATCAGATATGAACACAGTTAGCATGAACTTAGAAACCAATAATCGCAATAAAAGCTATTTCAAAGGCAGCCAGGCCAGTGCGCTTTCTCCTCAGACCATAGGTGCGTACCTTGAAGGTATTGTCGACAATTATCCCGAGCGTGACGCCATTGTCGTCCACCATCAAAATGTTCGTTTAAGCTACCGCCAATACCTTGCCAAGATTAATCAGCTTGCAGCCAGCCTGCTCGCCATGGGAATACGCCCAGGCGATCGCATTGGCATTTGGTCACCTAATAATTTGGAGTGGAGTTTAGTACAATTTGCCAGTGCCAAAATCGGGGCCATTATGGTTTGCATTAACCCCGCCTACCGCCCTAGCGAACTGGAATTTGTGTTGAATAATGTTGACTGCAAAATGTTAGTGATGGCGAAATCGTTTAAACAGAGTCATTATGTTAATATGATAAGAGAGTTGGCCCCTGAGTCTTATCATTGTGTATTTGGTGAGTTGCATGCCCAGCGCTTGCCGTCACTTAAACAGCTGGTGTTAATCGACTCAGACCCTGAGCCCGGCTTTATGAATTTTACGACATTGATGAACCAAGCTACGGATGCCAATTATTTGGAAATGGCTGCCATCGCCAGCAATCTAACCGCCGATCAAGCCATCAATATTCAATTCACTTCGGGCACCACAGGCAACCCGAAAGGCGCCACCCTAACCCACCGTAACATTTTGAACAATGGTCTGTTAGTGGCCAATGCCATGCAACTCACAGAGCAAGACCGGCTGTGTATTCCAGTGCCGCTGTGTCACTGCTTTGGCATGGTGTTGGGTAACTTAGTGTGTATTAGTAAAGGCGCGTGTGCCGTGTTCCCAGGCAGTAGCTTTGAGCCACTGCAAACCCTCAAAGTGGTTGAACAAGAGTGTTGTACGGCTCTGCATGGTGTGCCGACGATGTTTATAGCCCAATTAGAACACCCTGAGTTTAACAAGTTTGATCTATCTAGCTTACGGACTGGAGTGATGGCTGGCGCCACTTGCCCAGAAAAATTAATGCGCCAAGTTCAGACAGACATGCACATGACGGATGTGCTGATAGGCTACGGTCAAACCGAATGCAGCCCCATCAATAACATCACTGAAATCGACTCTTCTATCGCTAAGCGTACTCAGACGGTGGGTCGGGCCATGCCACATACCGAGGTGAAAATCATTGATGAACTCGGTCATATTGCGCCCATCGGCACACCAGGTGAGGTTTGTGCGCGGGGTTATTGTGTGATGCAAGGCTATTGGCAAGACCAAGCAAAAACCGCCGCCACCATAGATAATGACGGCTGGCTGCATTCTGGCGATCTTGGCGTAATGGACGAAGAAGGCTTTGTCAGCATTGTTGGCCGCATTAAAGACATGATCATTCGCGGCGGTGAAAACATTTACCCGAAAGAGATAGAAGAAGTCTTGTATCACCACCATGATATTTTAGATGCCGCGGTATTCGGAATTCAAGATGACAAGTACGGTGAAGAGGTGTGCGCTTGGGTGCAATTAAAACCCGGTCACTACATTGCTGAAAGCAGCATCCGAGACTACCTAAAAGATAAGCTGGCTTATTTTAAAGTGCCAAAACACATCAAACTAGTTGATGCGTATCCTATGACCGTCACCGGTAAGCTACAAAAGTTTAAAATGCGCGAACAAATGGAAGATGAGCTGGCTGCGATGAAAGAGTCACTGTAACTCGTATCAACCGGTATTAAGAGTGAAATAGCCAACAACCACACTGGCGCTCACTCTTATCTTCATTCTGATGGAAAATTACCATGTGTGTATAAATGCGTAATAATACAAACCATAAAGGAAAGGCAAAGAAAGCGTTAAGTTGAGTGCGATAATTTTGATGGTTGTAACACCCCCTAACTCCGCTTTTAACGATTTAAATTTTGGTGAGAAATAGCACAATAACACCAATACAACATTGATAATAAAAAAGCCCTGCCAAAACCTTTGACTAGCAAGATTTTCACCAATAGCGCCGTAGTAAATTGCCGTGCAACCAATCACAGAAATCACAATATCAAAAATATCTTGTATCACCTCAAGCACAGGTTGATGCGAATATTCCCCGTTTAGTAGGGCATACACCTTTGCTAACACATAGATGGATAAGAGCAATGTCGTAATGATAAAAATAGACCACAGCATAAGTGCAACTGTTACTTAATTTAATTACTTTATCCGCTTATCTACCGAGCAGATGACCGCGTTCTATCTAAGGTTGAGGTATTCGTTCTTGCTGTTGGAGCTGCTTTTCCAGTTTATCTACTTTTGTCATTGCTATTAGGCCAAGCGTAAAACCAATACTCCCCATGCTTACTCCCATGATGCCAAAGATAAAACCGAGACTGTCCATTAATAAACTCCTTATCTAATACTGAAGGCCGTAAGCAATCACTTTGAGTAGTGTTATTTACGCAGTTGCTTGTTAATATCGAATTTAACTATTGTTTCTCATATTAAACAGGCTCACAAAGCGGCAGGTCAAATTGCACCATCAGTCCACCCTTTTCGCGGTTGCAAAGTTTTAATTGGCCACCGTGGGCAACCGCCACCTCATTGCATATACTTAAGCCAATGCCAGTGCCGAAGGGTTTGGTCGAGAAAAAGGGTAAAACGGCATTGGCCAGCTTTTGCTCTTCCATGCCTTCACCGCGGTCGACGATAGCAACAATTAAACGCTGGTAATCAATCAGTAGCTTAACACCTATTTCTTGTACGTTGGAGCCTGACTCGTGGGCGTTTTTTAATACATTGATCAACACCTGCTCAATTTGCACCGGATCAAAGTAAGCATGTTCACAGGGGATCTCGGCCAACAGTTGAAATGGATAGAGCTGCTCTACGGAGCGTAAAATGGGTGCCAACGCTTGTTTTGATATACTTGGCGCTGGTAAGCGAGCAAATTCACTGTATTTGGCGACAAACTCCGATAGGTTTTCGGTGCGGCGGTTAATGGTCTCGAGCATCTCCGGCAGCAACTTAATCAGTTCAGGATTTTGCGAGGTCCTGCTTTTTTCGACAATGGTGTTGGCTGAGTTGGTTAATGACGAAATGGGCGCAAGGGAGTTATTTAGTTCATGACTAATTAAACGAATGGCGTTTTTCCACAAATTCAGCTCTTGACGACTTATTTCATTGGAAAGATTCTGACACATCAGCAATACATGAGGCTGATGATTGAGCACGATGTGCTGACGCGAAAAATGAAAGCTTTGTTTTTCTTCATTGAGCTGAAAGGTGACAAACCCAGACTCTTGCTGCAATAACGTCGCCTGCAGCTTAGCATCAGCACGCGCGATGGCCTGATGCAACACGAGACCATTAAGAGGCTGCTGGGTATTTAACAAAGTCGCAGCTTTGTTGTTGGCGTAAACAATTTGCTCAAATTGATTCAGCAAAATAATCGACACCGGAGACACCTGTAAAATGGTGTCGAGCAATAGCTCACGCTGACTGCTGGCGTGGCGCTGCTTCTTTAAGGTTGCAGACAGCTTATTGTACTCGGCGATCAGCTCACTCATTTCGATGCTTTCAAAATGGGTGATTTGCACCGAGAAATCTTCGTCTTTAAAGCTACGAATACCATCGCGTAAGCAATCAACTATCTGTTGATGACGTCGAAAAAAATAAGCAGTGCTAAACAGCCCCACCAAAACACTCAACAATAACCCTATCAAAAAGGCTAAATGCAGTGGCAATGCCAAGGCGGTTAAGGCCAACACACACAGAGTGAGTACCAGTAGTGCCAAACAGAGACAAATAAAAACCGCCGCTTGCAGTGAGATCATCATTTTAAGCCAAACTTTTCCATGCGCCGATACAAAGCTTGGCGACTGAGCCCGAGCTGCCTTGCCGCTTTACTGACAACGCCATTAGCCTTGTCCAAGGCTGCCTCGATATCCGCTTGTGTGTATTCTAGCTGTTGGCTATGTTGCTGTTCAGGTAATGCCAAGTGCTCGCAATCTATTTCACTTTGATTACACAGTAGCGCAGCGCGACCGATAGTGTTTTGTAACTCACGAACGTTGCCAGGCCAACTGTAACGTTTTAATTGTTTCATGGCCGCGTCGCTAATCGACTTTTCTTTTGCTAAAAAATGCTCCACCAATGCGGGAATGTCTTCTTTGCGTTCACTTAAAGGCGGGAGTTTTAATTCAACCATGTTAAGGCGGTAATATAAATCCTCACGAAATGTCCCTGCGTTTATCGCTTTCACTAAGTCGATGTTGGTAGCGCTAATTACTCGCACATGCACTTTGGTGGTGCGAGTACTGCCAACTCGCTCAAACTCACCGCTTTGTAACACCCGCAACAACTTTTGTTGTCCTGCAAGTGGCAAATTGCCAATTTCATCTAAAAATAGCGTGCCGCCATCCGCTGCCTCAAAACGTCCAGCTCGAGCTTTTTGTGCACCGGTATAGGCACCAGACTCGACGCCAAATAGCTCCGCTTCGATTAATTCTGCCGGTATGGCACCGGCATTGACTTTGATAAATGGCTTATCTCGATAACGACTATTAGCCTGTACGATCTCAGCGATTTTTTCTTTGCCAGCGCCGTTGGGACCGGTTATTAAAATGGGGGCATCTGAGTCAGCGACTTGAGTAGCCATTTCCAACAAACTTAACATTGCCGAATCGGCAACTACCACTGAGCACAAATCAAAATGCTGCTGTAAGTGGTGTAATCGCGACTGGCGCTGTGCTGACACTTGATTGACCTGCTCTTGTAGCTCGCGCATTTCTACTAAGTTTTTTACTGAAGTAACCAGCTTATGATCTTTCCAAGGCTTTGCTAAATAGTCTGCCGCCCCTTCTTTTATCAACTCTACAGCCATTTCGAGATTAGCCCACGCCGTTAATAAGATAATGGGAATGTCAGGCTCAATATCTCGGATAGCTCGAAATAACGCTTTGCCCTCCTCGCCACTGGTAGTGTCGCGAGTAAAGTTCATGTCTTGGATCACTAAGTCAAACTGCTTAGAACGCAGTTTATCCAACCCTTGCTGTGGCGCCGTTACGCCTTCGCAAGGAATATCGTTCAATAACAGCAAGACCTTAATGGCTTGGATCACATCGGGGTTATCATCTATAACCAGTACACTCATGTAGTAACAATTCCTTGAATGTTCGCCAGCTCATTGTGGACTGGCATTATTATTTTTAGCTCGATTTGGTCACTTGCGCCGGCGACACTTTGGCCGCCTCTCTGGCGGGTAAGTAGACTGCTAGCGTGCTAATTAACCAAGTAAAGAGTGCCACTGCCACTAATAATGGCAATTCAACCACACTTTGTACATGGACATTATTCATTAAAAAATAATACAGCAAAATCGCCAGCGGGAATCCTAACACTAGGCCAATAAAGACTAAAATGGTATTCTCTTTTATTAATGTCGTCATCACCATCGACCGTGAGGCTCCTAATGCCCGTAGGACACCATGATCTTTCTTACGTAAACTAACCGAAAAGCTCACTAAAGCAATGATCCCCATTGCAGTCACTATACAGGCAATCAGGCTGATACCACTCATGGTAAAGGCAAATGTACTGCGACCATCCCAAAGGCGCTTCTTAGCCCGAGCGGCGTATTCTACCCGCTGCACCATTCTGCCAGGTGTGTGATATAAAGCGGTCTCGACTTGTTGCAACACCCTTTCAGGAACTCCTTCTGCAACCCGCACTAGGTAATTTAGCTTTTGTCGGTTACCCCAGAGTACTTCTGGTACTATGCCAGAATGATATTGCTGCTGTGAGTAAGTGGCACTCTCGCCAAGCATTTTACCTTGATACACCCCAACCACCCGATGCGGAATACGTTGTCGCGAAATATAAACAGTTTGACCTAAAGCAGAGCCATTACCAAACAAGGCTTCACTGAGCTCTTCACTGATCATGATGACTCCAGCGTTGTTACTCTGAAAACTGCCTTTAATGTATTCACTAGGATAAAAACGCCGCCCAGCAATAACCTTTAGCCCTAATACATCAATACCTTTCTCATCTAGGCCAAAATAGCCAAACACACGATAATCGGTTTCTGGCTGAGTGTCTTTAAACATGGTCCAGCCGGGGCCTTGGCTGTCTAATACCAGTTCGTGGCTGGCATAACTTGCCGCTATTACCCCAGGAACGGCTTCTATTGCCTGAACATCTTGCTCGATTAAGGAAGCAATATCGATGTTATTATCAAACACCCGAGTGGTGACATTTAATATTTGGTTCTCCTCCAACTTGGAGGGGATTAACCAATTTTGTAATGTCGCATAACTGATAAAGGCCGTATTACTGACAATCATCACCGTAATGGCTACTTGCAGAATAATCAGTAGCGAAATACCTTTTTGTTGTAGTAATAGTTTTAAAATGTGTTTAATCGCCATGATTACCCCCTAAGTTGTGAAGCTGGAGAGATGCGGCTACTGAGGTAAACCGGATAAAAAGCCGATAGTGCCACGGCGGCAAAAATACCAAGGGTGGTAATGAATGCCAGTTGACCATCAAATTGATAGATTTGTCTTACTTGCTCAGCCAAGGCCATATAGTCCGACTGGTACATGCGCAAATGGAACATGAGCTCAAGACCAGCGAAGGCAAAAATAAAACCCACCACGACCGCAGCGCTGGTCAATATCGTAATTTCTAAAAAATGAACTTTCATGATCATCGCGCGATTGGCTCCAAGTGCGCGGTAGAGTGCTGTGAGCTTACGATTGGCTTGAAACTTAGCTAACAGTATCCCTATGGTATTCACCAAACAAATGGCAAACAGTAAATATGAAAAAGTAAGATAAATGGCTTCCCAGGCCATAAAACGCTGCAGCACAATGTACAATTCAGACATGCTGTGCATAATATTATTATTGCTGTGCTGAAAACGGCCTAGCTCTTGTTCTTTAGCAATGTAATTACGCAGCCAGTCTTGAGTTATTGCCTTTTGAGCAGCCGTTTCATTTGCTTTATATTCAACCCAGGCAACTAAGTATCCACATTCTGCGTTATTGAGTGCTGTCACTTCTCCACGCCTTGGGTTAACATCTGAATACAATTGCTCGCTACGACAAGTCACAAGTTGCGTTCTGTCGTAGTTTTGTTGCAACGCAAAAGCCAACGGCACAAAGGCATCGTGATTGTAATTGTTGCTAAAGGTAAGATCTTGAAAACGGCGTTTATAGTTACTTAAATCGACGACCCCAACCACTTGCAGTTGCTCGCCTTTTACTTGCACAAACTGACCTACCGAGTTTTCACCTGCAAATAGTCGATCGTTTGCATTTTTACTCAGTACCACCACAGCACTGGCGCTTTGCTCTAACTCCGGTGTCCAGGATTGGCCGTAAATAAAAGGCGCATCTAAAATCGCAAACAGTTCATGATCTGTTGCCGCCGCTTCTACACTGATTGGTCTTGCTGAATTGTCTTCAAGTCCAACAATAAACTCGGTTGTGTAATTCAACGACAGTTGTTCATAGGGTAAGTCAGCTTGCTTTAGCGCCATAGCGTCTTTATAAGTCAACCTTGGGTAATGCATAAACTCTGTAACATCTTGGTCTTGGTTATAAAAATTCAATCCCACTGTGTACAGGCGTTCGCCTTTATAGCCAATGACTTCGCTACTACTTTGTTTCACAATCGCCGACATGGTCAGCATCAGCGTGATCCCTACGGCCAGATTAATGATCATTAATACACTTAGTTTTGGCTTTTGCTTAAGACCTTGCCAAGCCAATAAAAACAATTCCTTCATAGCCCTCTCCTACACTGCAAGCTCGGTCAACTGCGATTTTGTGATGTCGCTTAACTCACCGTCGAGGATTTGGATATTACGACCTGCGCGACTGGCTAATTCGTTATCATGCGTTACCATAATAAGTGTTGTGCCTGAGCGATTAACTTCTTGTAGTAAATCCATTACCTGCCTTGCCATCAAACTATCGAGATTTCCGGTGGGTTCATCCGCTAATAAAAAGCGTGGTTTGCCTGCCAGCGCTCTGGCAATGGCAACACGCTGCTGCTGACCGCCACTGAGCTGAGCCGGAAAATGCGCCATGCGACTAGCAAGGCCCACCAGCTCCAACGCTTCAGTAATACGCTTTTTACGCTCAGCTGCTTTAATACCGCGAAATATCAGAGGCACTTCCACGTTGTCGTATAAAGACAGATCAGCGATAAGGTTAAAACCCTGAAAAATAAAACCAATTTTTTCATTCCGCAATTGTGATAAATGTGTATCATTGAGCTTTGCCACGTCTTGACCATCTAGCAGGTATTCGCCCTGCTCAAAACGCTCCAGTAGGCCTGCAATATTCAAAAATGTGGTTTTTCCTGAGCCCGATGGCCCAGTAATGGCAATAAACTCGCCCTCGTTAATGCTCAGATTGACCTCGTTTAATGCATGCGTTTCCAGTAACTCGGTACGATAGATTTTGCTAAGGTTATTCATTTTTAACATTTGTTGTTCCTTAGATTATTTCGATAATAAAACGGTGGATTTACTGTTAAATGGCGCAAGACTTGAGATCACAATTTCTTGCCCGGCCTGTAGACCTGACAGCACCTCAACCTCTGAAATACTTTTTACGCCCAGTTTTATGTCTATTTGTTTAGCTTGATCACCAGTAATGGTGTAGGTATAGCGACCCGCTCCGGTTTCCACAAATGCTCCACGGCGCACTTTTAAAACCGCCGCTTTATGTGACAACACAATCCGAGTGGAAACCTTTTGGTTTTGTCGCAACCCCTTTGGCTGGTCAGTAAAGCGCACTCTGGCGCTGACCCTGCCGTCTTCGACCTCCGGTGAAATAGCCACTAATTGAGCTGGATATTGATATTGATTAATAAACACTTCGGCAGCCATGCCCACGGCTAAACTTTCTGCGTACAATTCCGGGATCTGAGCTTCTACTTCAAGCTCCGAGAGATCAACAAGCGATAATAATGCGGCATCACGCTGCACAAACTGTTTTTGTTGGACATGCACGGTTCCGACAATACCCGACAACGGAGAAGTGATGGTTAAGGCATCAACCTGACGCTGAACCTCTTGTAAAATATGTTGTTGTCTTGCCAGACTCAGCTCACTGCTTTTCAGTTCAAAGGATAAACGTTCTTGCTCCAGTTTAAGCGACTCAATCGCATGCCGTTCTTTTAACTCAGCCCGCTTTAAGTACACCATAGACTGCTCAAGTTCCAGCTTTGAGATTATCTGTTTGCTAATACTTTCTTTTGCTCGCGCCATTTCCCGTTGTGCGGCTTCGAGCTCCACCTTAGCCATTTCCATGCGCTGTTTGGTATCGAGCAACTGCTGCTTAATGGCGATGCGTTGACGCTCGACCTCAGTTTGTAAGCGCTCAAAAGTTGCCTGTTCTTGCAGTAATTGGTTAGTCAGCTCCGGGCTGTCGATCGTTAACAGAGGCTGTCCGGCTTGTATTTCATCGCCTGGTTGCACTTGTAGGGTCACCGTGCCGGCGGCAATAGCGTAGAGATCAGGGTTATTGGCCGCTAAAGTACGGCCCTCAACACGAATGTCTTCGCTGATGTCACCTTTAACCACAGTGGCGGTACGTAATTGGCTACGAGATACCGCCTGCTCGGCACTCAAAATGCGGTCAATACTAGGCCAAGCAGTGCCTACCCCTGTAGCCGTTATGACTATCACAGCTAGCAACAACAGTGGCTTTTTGAAGCTGTGTTTTCGCACTAGTTGCTTGTCTTGTGCGCTGGTGTCTTTGATCATCTTCCCTCCCGGCGGACAACACACTGTCCGCATTGATTTATAGATAGTAATATCAAAGACTGTGCCAAACTTTACACTATTGTTTTATAAAGACTTTTTATCATATTCAATCTAAGTGGCCGTTGTTTGGACGGACAGCGGACAGTTCGCGGACAACGCCAAGACAGCTAAAAGCAACAAAATATACCTATGCAAACATAAAGCGGAATGGTAGGCGTGGTGATATAAAAAACGGGGAAGTTATACCAATTCGCTTAATTAAATGGTCTATTTTAGGCAAGAAAATTTTGTCGATAACCCCGCTCCCGCGTCCTGCTATCGCTCTGGTACCTATATCCATATAGGCAAGACAAAAATTTTGCTATTTAGTTGTTCTAAATAAGAAATTTTTAACGCATTTAGCGTCAAATTTACTCCCTCAAATTGAGCAAGTATTAATTCGGGTTGGTATTAGAGGCATTAGAAATTAGCTTTTTGCTGCGACGTATTTTGTGTAGATATCGATAACAAAAAGTTCAACTAGTGAAATACATTTATCTAGATCTTCATCTGATATTTCGACTTGCTCACCATCAAGCGTAAAGCCATTACGATGAACGAAATCATGGCGTAACTCTAACTGCTTCAATAACTCACTGCTTATGTTAAAACGAATATTTAACACTTTTTTATAATACATTTCGACGTCATTTAAGCGGTGCCAAACTAGTGCTTTCATAGAGCGTACTAAATACGTTTCAATAGAATTATTTAGTGCAAACGGAATCGTAACGGTAGCAGCCCTAAACTTGTCGTGACTCGCCAATCTCTGAAGTGATTGGTGACAATCTGTTATCTCAAAAATGAACAGGTTTGAAAGAAATTGCTCCATAAGACTAATTACATTAGAAAAATATAACTGATTATGAAAACTATCCCTATTTTGAGCTTTGATGTTTGCTATTCCGTCCTTAAAAACATCTAAAAACTCATTTGCTTTTTCCTCAGAACTCATTAGCGTGGTACTCCACTTTAATCTCAGACTTTAAAGCGGGGTCTTCAGTTGACACCTCAAGAGTCCAATCCACGCCTACGTTTGAAGAGAAAACGGTTATGTTGTAATCATTCCCATCATTATCTTCAAACGAATCATAATTCTCACTTACACTATCCCTGTATCTATCAGCGGCAAAATTGGGAGATGGAACACTAATAACTGATAGCTCAACACTACCTCTGTAAATAATTAGATATCCGCCTGAAATTGGAGGCATACAGTCATTGCCGTCTAATGTAAAACTCATAGGTATCAACTTAATCATAAAATCAACACCCCAATTATAACAGCATACTTGTCGGCTTACAGCCATAGAAAGCTAACTCTTGCCGTAAACCTCAAAATGATTCAGATTAATTGCAATGGTTTAAGCAAAAGATCGCGGGGTAAACCCACTCCTACCCTACGTTCATTTGTCGAGGCAGTAACAGTAGAACCCTGAGATTCTGCTTAGGTGAAACTTGCATCAGGTCTTAGCTGATTAATTCCCACTCAGAGCTTTAGCCACTTCTTTGTGGCCTAAAATGGGTAGGAGCAGCTTTTGCTGTACACCTTAAAATGACTCAGGGTAATTGCAAAGGTGTAAGCAAAAGATCGCGGGGTGAACCCGCTCCTAGGCTAAGTTCATCTGCCGAGGTGTGCGGGTGCAAGGTTTTTCGTTGTTAAAGTGTCCGCTTAACTCAAGAGGCAGCGCTCACTTCTGTGCGTTGCCATAGTTGCTGGATTTCATCAATAATAGTCGGGTCGTCGATGGTTGATGGCACCACTATTTTTTCACCATCCACCAGCTGGCGAAGGTTTTTCCTGAGGATCTTACCGGAGCGGGTTTTCGGTAAACGCTCTACCACCTTAATGGTTTTTAAACAGGCAATAGCGCCGATTTTTTCGCGGATCAATAAGCGGATCTGTTCGGCGATTTGAGCCTCGCTGGCGCTGCTACCATCTTTGAGTACCACCATGGCAATAGGCACTTGTCCTTTGAGTTCGTCTTTGCCTGCAAACACAGCACATTCTGCGATGTCAATGTGCGCCGCGACAATTTCTTCCATCTCACCGGTGGATAATCGATGCCCAGCGACATTAATGACATCGTCGGTGCGGCCCATAATGAAAAGGTAGCCATCGTCATCCAAATAGCCGCCGTCGCCAGATAAGTAATACCCTGGATATTGATTTAAATAGCTGCCTCTAAAGCGTTCATTGTTATTCCAAATGGTGGTTAAGCAGCCAGGAGGCAGTGGCAGTTTAATCGCTACTACGCCTTGTTCATTGGCCTGACACGGGCTGCCATCAACGTCCAGTATTGCTACTTGATAGCCGGGGGTGGGCACAGTAGCGCTGCCCGCTTTGGTAGGCAATAGCTCAATCCCCACTGGGTTACTCGCAATCGCCCAGCCGGTTTCGGTTTGCCACCAGTGATCAATAACCGGCAATGCGGTTTTGCTTTGTAACCATTCATAGGTGGCTGGGTCGAGGCGCTCACCGGCTAAGAAAAGGGTTTGCAGACTACTGGTATCGTAGTTTGCCAGTAATTTTGCCTCTGGATCTTCCTTTTTAATGGCCCGAAATGCTGTTGGGGCAGTAAATAATGCTTTAACTTGGTACTCTTCCACCACCCGCCAAAATGCCCCCGCATCTGGGGTCTTAATTGGCTTACCTTCGTATAGCACCGTGGTACAACCAAAAATAAGCGGGCCATAGACAATATAAGAGTGACCAACCACCCAACCAATGTCGGAGGCTGCCCAAAATACTTCGCCAGGCTTCATACCATATACACTGTCCATGCTGTAGTTCAGTGCCACTGCATGACCACCTTGCTCACGCACTACCCCTTTAGGCGTGCCGGTGGTGCCAGAGGTATATAAAATATAAAGTGGATGGTTACTGGGCAGCGGGATGGCAGCCATTCCTTCTGGCTGCTCACTCACACTATACCAGTCAAGGTCACGACCTGTGGTCATTTGCGCCTCACAGGCTTGGCGCAGTAAAATAATACATTGTTGTACTTTGTGGCTGGCAAGCGTTAACGCTTCGTCAAGCAGTGGCTTATAAGCAATGACGCGGCCAATCTCAATGCCACAAGAAGCACTGATCACCACTTTTGGCTTGGCATCGTCAATACGCACGGCCAGTTCATGGGGCGCAAAGCCACCAAACACCACCGAATGAATGGCCCCCACTCGAGCACACGCGAGCATCGCCACTACGGCTTCTGGCACCATTGGCATGTAAATCACCACGCGGTCGCCTGGTACCACACCAAGCGCCGTCAAGCCGGCGGCAAAACGGCTAACCTTATCTAACAGTTCACTATAGCTTATTTTGCTCTTGGTGTTGCTCACCGGTGAATCGTAGATCAAAGCGGTTTGCTCACCTCGCCCTTGCTGTACATGATAATCCAATGCTAAATAGCTGGTGTTCATGGTGCCGTCGCTAAACCAGTGGCTTAGGCCCTCTTCATCTTGGCTATGGCCCTGAGTTGGCGCGTTGTGCCAATCAAGCTTTGCCGCTTGCTGCAGCCAAAATGCTTCTGGGTCTTGTTGAAATTGTTGATATGCCTGTTGATAGGTCGTTGTTGTCATAATGGTTACTCAAGCTGTTCCTGAATATCCATTAAAGATAGTTAACTTTGGCCGCTAAGTAGACTCGACTTTAGTCGGCCATGACTGATGTAGATCAAAGTCTGGGTTAAAACCCAGCGCCATTACTCTTGTTCGCTTTCCAGCTTAAGTAATAAAGCCTTGATATCGTCTTTGGCAGCCGTAATGTGCTGCTGTAAAAAGCGACAAGCCTCTTCCACATTTTTTTCTCGGCAAAGCGTAAGTAAAGTTCGATGTTCCTCTGGGGCTGTGGTTATGCCACCTGCAAGAAGGATATGCATACGCACATAGCGTTCCGAGTTTTTGCCGTACATTTCTACTAGCTCACGGGTTTGCGGGCGCTCGGCTTTGCTGTATAGCTTGTTATGAAATTCGGCATTGAGCTTTCCAGTCGCCAGCTGAGTGTCGCCCGCCGCCATGGCCTCTTCTAAGTCGGCTAAAATGGCTTCCGCCTCGAGTAAGTCTCTGGCAGTTAAATGGCTTATGGAGTGGCGCAGTAATTCCGCCTCTAATAAGGCGCGTAGGTCAAAAATTTCGTCGATTTGCTCGGCGCTTAGACCGGTAACCGTGGCGCCTTTGTGCGCTTCAAAATTGACTAAGCCTTCCGCTTCTAGTTGCAACAGGGCTTCGCGCACGGGAATGCGACTGACATTTAACTCCTCAGCCAGTGCTGCTTGCCTTAACGGCTCACCCGCCTTGATCTCTCCCAGTAGGATTTTTTCACGAATTGCTTCTGCAACCAGTTGCGTTCGAGTTTTATGTACAATCGCCATAGTGTTTCGTAGTTATTGTTTTATCTCGTCATTATATACGCAACTGGTAGAAAATTGCATGTTTGTAAGAAAATACCATTCTGACTTAATACTTGATCAATTTGAGGGATTAAATCTGACGCTAGCTGCGTTAAAAATTTCTTATTTAGAACAACTAAATAGCAAAATTTTTGCCTTGCCTATATGGATGTAGGTACCTTGGCGGTAGCAGGACGCGAGAGCGGTGCTATCGACAAGATTTTCTCGCCTCAAAATAGACCACTTAATTAAGCAAAATGGTATAAAGAAAAAGCCCGGAGCAGAACTTCGGGCTTGGCTTTGCTTAACTTTGTATACAAATTGGTCGCACAAAGCGACGTAAGGCCTCGAGGCCGACCGAGGTACTGCGAACATCGGTGGAGGCTGGAAATGGCCCGCCATGATTCATGGTGGCACAGACCTCAACACCGGTGGGCATTTGGCCATAAATAAGCCGTCCCACGCGATATTGCAATGCCTCAAGCAGCGTATCGGCGTGCTTAAGATCCTCTGAAGTAGCGTGAACACTGGCGGTCAATTGACCGTCTAATTGCGCAACCATTTCCTCCAGTTGAGCTATATCTTCGTAGCCAACCACCAGCGCCGCCGGACCGAAGATTTCCTGCTGTAACGCTTCGTTGCTGATAAAATCCGTAATATCGCAATAGTACAATTGTGCTGGGGCATGAAATGGCTTGGCTTTTGTAGCCACTTGTAAGCACTCCACCTCTGGCAGGGTTTGCAATTGTGCCACGCTTTGCTCAAACGACTTCAAGATCCCTGGGGTTAAAAGCGTATCAGACGCCGAGCTGACTACTTGCGTTTTCGCCGCTGCGATAAACTCAGCGCTTGAGCATTTAGGTAGCAACCACACCCCTGGGCTGGTGCAAAACTGGCCATTGCCCATTAACATCGATTGCACCAACTGCTGTGCTAATTCTGCGCCTTCGGCGGCGGCTTTTTGTGGCAACACAAATTGTGGGTTACTGCTGCCCAGCTCACCATAAAATGGAATGGGCTCAGCACGGCTAGCAATCGTCTGTTGCAACGCATAGGCAACGCTAAACGACCCGGTAAAGCCGACGGCTTTAACCTCTGGTGCTTTCACCAACCAGTGAGCAACATCATAGGTTTTGGCCTGAAGCATTGAAAATACCCCCGCCGGCATGTCGCACTTCTCCACAGCAGCAGCAACGGCTCGCGTCATTAACTCACATGTGGCTGGATGTGCTGGGTGTCCCTTATATACTACTGGGCAACCGGCTGCCAATGCCGCCGCCGTATCGCCACCTAAAGTGGAAAAGGCATAAGGAAAGTTCGAGGCACCAAACACTGCCACCACACCCACAGGTAAGTGTTTTAATTGGGTTTTGGGCTTAGGTAAGGGTTGTCGCTCAGGCTCTGCAGCTTGGCTTTTTTCTAATTGCAGCTGGGCTAAGTCATCGCGTAATGCTGTGGCAAACGCTTTTAACTGAGTCACCGTGCGCCCCCGCTCACCTTCTAAACGCTGGCGTGGTAGATTGGTTTCAGCCATGGTGGTGGTGATGAGTTCATCACCCAGTGCTAACACCTCCTCTGCAATGGTTTCTAAAAACTCCGCACGCTTTATCAGTGGCTGTCTGCGATACTGGGCAAAAGCCTGATCAGCCGCGGTTACCGCTTGGTTTACTTGCTCCTCGGAGGCATTCTGAAAATGCACCTCGAAGGGTTGATTGTTCGCTGGGCTAAACGCCTGAAAAGTGCCAGTTTGCGGCGCGGCTTGCCAGTGCCCTGCGATGTAGCTTGTTGCTGTTAACTTCATGCTTCACTCCTACAATACTTGAAACCCGAAGGCATACGGGTCTTGGTCGTCAATGGTGATACAATTACTGCCTGTTTTTCTTGCCCACCCTTGGATACTGGGTAATATGGCCATTTTTCCTGCCACTTCAGTACAGCCTTCTATCTTGCCGATGAATTGGCTCGCGATGATGCTTTCGTGGATAAAAGTATCGCCTTGCTTTAATTGCCCTTTGGCAAATAACTGTGCCATTCGAGCACTGGTGCCAGTGCCACATGGGGAACGGTCGAGGGCTTTGTCGCCATAAAATACCGCGTTGGCGGCATGGCTATTTTGCTGTTTCGGTTGGCCGGTCCATAACACATGCGAAGCACCACATACGGTGGGATCTTCAGGGTGAACAGGGTTTATCTGGGCATTGACCGCTTCACGAACCTTGGGGCTCCAGGCCAATAGCTGTGCAGCTGTTGAGCGTTCAAGCCCAGCAAACGCACTTTGCGGTTCAACAATAATGTAAAAGTTACCGCCATAAGCGATGTCAACGATCAACTCACCCAGACCTTCAACCATGACTGGTACTGCTTCGTGGGCCAAAAATGCAGGAACGTTGAACAGTTTCACCCATGTGACCTTTGCCCCGTCCATTTCATAATAGGCATTTACTCTACCAGCCGGGGTATCAAGTTTGATTAACCCGGGCTGATTGGCTCTGATCAGACCATTTTCCAAGCCAAAGGTCACCGTTCCTATGGTGCCATGACCACACATTGGCAGACACCCAGACGTTTCAATGAACAAAATAGCAGCATCGCCGTCTGTGGTCGTTGGTGGATATAAGAAGGCACCCGACATCATGTCATGGCCTCTGGGCTCAAACATCAAGCCACGGCGGATCCAATCATACTCACGGACAAAATGCTGACGTTTTTCACTCATGTTGTCACCCACAAGTTTAGGGTGCCCGCTGGTGACTAAGCGCACAGGATTACCGCAGGTATGGCCATCAATGCAATAATAGGTGCCTAAAATCATGGGGTTAATCCAAGTTGTATTGACTAAGGTCGATGCGACTCGCCATCGCTTGGTCATATAAGCGGCTGACTTCGGCCTGTTCTTCTGGTGTTAAAGGAAGGCGCGGAGAGCGAGTAACATAACTGCCACGACCCGCTAAGTACTCTGCATACTTAATGCACTGCACTAGAGTCGGAATGGTGTCTAGCCGCAGTAATGGTAAAAACCAGCGCCATAACTCGCGCGCTTCTTGGTAGCGACCCTGCTCCGCCAGTTTAAAAATCGCCACCGATTCACGTGGGAAAACATTGGTTAAACCCGAGATCCAACCAGTTGCACCAAGCATCAGGCTTTCTAAAGCAATATCATCTACGCCACCAAACACCACAAAACGCTCACCAAAGGCACTGAACAGTTCGCTTACCCGGCGAGTATCTTCCGTGGCTTCTTTTACCGAAACAATATTGTCTTCTTGCGCCAGTGTCTTCATCCCAGCAATGGAGACATCCACCCCATAAGTGACTGGGTTGTTATAGATCATGATTGGCAAGGCGATGTTTCTTGCCACCTGTTGATAGTGATGAATGGCCTCACGCTCTGTGGAGCGATACACCATGCCTGGCAACACCATTAAGCCATCAATACCGAGCTGTTCAGCATCTTTAGCAAATTCCACAGCCAATGCTGTGGTGGTTTCAGCGACACCAGTAAGCAGCGGCACACGCCCAGCCACCACTTCTTTGGCTGCTTTTAGCACTGCGCGCTTTTCATCTGCTTGTAAAGAGCAATTTTCGCCCACGGTGCCAAGAACAATAATGCCATGGACTCCTTCCTCAATAAGCTCGTTTATCATCGCCTTTGTGGAGTCAAAGTTGATACTTTCATCGTCATTAAATTGTGTTGTTACTGCCGGGTATACGCCGCGCCACTCTATCTTCATGGTTTTACCTTTCATTGATGTGATTAGTTATTATGCTTGCCATAATAGGTATATTGTATACAATAATCAATATTCAAAATTAAGTTTTTCCTTTAGCTGTTGACTAAAACCCTTGCTTTAATAACTAAGCCATTGATTTAAATGAAAAATAAATTAATCAAAACGACGTTATAGATTCTGCGCTTTGGCATTACAGCAAAATACAATATTGAAAATTGAGAGGTCGGGTGAAAAAACATAACACTATTGCCGTGATTGGTGCCGGCGTAATTGGCATCACCACGGCGCTGCAATTACAGCGTCGTGGCTACCAAGTTACTTTGTTTGATAAAGCTGAACCGGCATCGGCGTGCTCACAAGGCAATGCCGGTCATTTTGCCACCGAGCAAATTTTCCCGATGGCGGATGTTAGCTTGCTTGGAAAGTTGCCAAAAATGCTCTTCGACCCGATGGGTCCCTTAAGCATTGAAGTTAGTAGCATGATTAGCAACTTGCCGTGGTTTTGGCGCTTTTTGAAGCACATGCGTAAAGCCCGTTTTCAACATGGCGTCGCGGCATTAACTGCATTAAACCAAGCGGCGCTGCCGTCTTACCAGCGCTTACTGGCAGAGCACTATTATGAATTGATAAACACCAATGGCAGCCTGTTGGTGTGTGAAAGCCAACATAACCTCGATGCCTTGTATGATAAATACCGCCGAGGCGGTGTCTCGGTGTTAAAACTTGATAAGCTACAAGCGCTAAACCTTGAGAGCAATTTATCTCAGCGTATTGTAGGGGCGCTGTATTTTAATGAGGTGGGTCACAGTATAAATCCATACCACTTATGTCAGTGGCTGTACCAACGCTTTAGTGCTGCAGGTGGCCTGTTTAGCAAGGCTAACATTGACAAAATTGTAACGACCGAGCGCCGTCATCTGCTTCAGGCCAGTGAACACACCTTAGGTTTATTCGACCATGTGGTCATTGCCACAGGGGCATGGGGGAAGTCTTTGTGTCAGCAATTGGGTTATAACCTGCCATTGATTGCTGAGCGCGGCTATCACACCATGGTAAATAACAAAGCGGTTTTCTCACGCCCAGTAGCCTCCAGCGAAAGAGGATTTATCATGACACCCATGCAAACGGGCCTACGCTTAGCGGGCACGGTAGAATTTGCCAATGTTAATAGCGTGCCAAATTACCACCGAGCCCGCGCTTTATTTACCCATGCCCAGACCTTGGTTGAATTGCCACTAGTTGAGCAGCAAGAGCAAGTTTGGGTGGGTGTCCGCCCTACTTTGCCGGATTATTTACCGGTCATAGGCCAAGCACCAAAGCATGATTCTATCTACTTTGCTCTAGGTCATCAGCACCTAGGTTTAACACAAGCCGCGATTACCAGTGAATGTATCGCAGATCTTATTGACAAAAAGCCAAACGACATCGATCTTACTCCCTTTAGTATTTCTCGATTCGCATAGGAGCCAAAATGAAAGGTATTTCCTACCAAAGCGCACAACAAGCGCTAGATAACTTAACCGATATGACCCAAGATGTGTCGCCAATTCCGCAAAGCGAGTATTTGGGCAGAATCGAGCAAGTTCAACGCTACATGAAACAAAACCAAATTGATGCTTTATATTTAAATGCCGGCACCAATTTACAGTATTTCACTGGTTTACAGTGGTATGCCAGCGAACGCTTGGTTGGCGCAATTTTGCCTGCAGATGGCCAAGTGCAATTCGTTGTGCCATTTTTCGAAATAGGTTCAATAAAAGACTATTGGTTAATTGAAGGCCCTATCCACGCTTGGCAAGAAGAAGAGTCTCCCTATGCACTCATTGCACAGGTGTTGAATAGCTTAGGCTATGATAAACAAGCAACTGTTGCGATTGATGAAAGTACTGCATTTTTCGTTGCCGATGGCATTCAAAAAGCCGCACCCGAGCTTAAATTAATCAATGCCACTGAGGTCACTGCCCATTGTCGAATGCAAAAATCTGCCAATGAAATTGCACTGATCCAACGCGCCATGGACATGACACTTGAAGTTCACAAGGCAACAGCGTCCATGCTCTATGAAGGGATCACCACCACTGAAGTCGAGGCCTTTATTAATCAGGCACATAAAAAAGTGGGTGCTTCCGGAAGTTATTTTTGCATTGTGCTATTTGGCCAAGCCTCCTCTTATCCACATGGGGTAAAGAACCCGCAAACATTGCAGCCTGGTGATGTTGTTCTGGTGGACACGGGTTGTAAGGTGCATGGCTACCTCAGTGATATTACCCGTACTTATGTGTTTGGCGAAGCCACTGAACAGCAAAAAACCATTTGGCAGGTAGAAAAGCAGGCGCAGATCGCGGCATTTAACGCAGCCAAAGTGGGGGCTACCTGTGGTGATGTTGATAAAGCCGCACGAGATTACATCGCCAGCCAAGGACTGGGACCCGACTACCAGCTGCCAGGTTGCCCGCACCGCACTGGACATGGCATTGGTCTAGATATTCACGAATGGCCTTATTTAGTCAAAGACAATCCAGAGCCGTTGGCACCAGGGATGTGCTTTTCGAACGAACCTATGTTGGTGGTACCAGAGCAGTTTGGTGTGCGATTAGAAGACCACTTTTATGTAACTGAAAGCGGGCCAAAATGGTTTACCGAACCGGCGTTCAGTATCGACAACCCATTTGCAGTTAAGTAACTGATATTGCCAGTGAGCTCTGCTCACTGGCTAGCTCCCTGTTGTTCGTGGTTTTGTTGCTGCAATGGCACTTTAACGGTTATCTCAACCCCTTCCCATTGCTCACTTTGACAACGGATCTCCCCCTTAAGCAGCTGAGTAACTAGGTTATAGACTATATGCATCCCCAAGCCACAGCCCCCTTGATTGCGTTTGCTGGTGACAAAGGGCTCAAATAAGCTTTTTTGCATGGCTTCATTCATCCCTACACCATTATCACGGTATATTATTCGCCAAAACTGTTCATCGCAGCTGACATAAATCGTTACCGAACCACTGGCGCTGCCCTCAAAGCCATGAATAATCGAGTTATTAAATAAATTGGCCATAACTTGGTAGATAGCACCCGGGTACGTGGTTAGGTTGATATTTTTATCGCCCTCAATGGCTAAGTGGATCTCTTTGTTTTTTGCTAGCGGTTTTAGCGAGTCAAAAACATCATGGACATAGTCGTAAAGATTGATCTCACGCTCCGTTTCACTGGATTGATCCACGGCCACCTGTTTGAAATTACTGATAAGCCCCTCTGCACGCTGTAAGTTGCGATGGATCAGTGAATAGCCTTGACGCTGAGACTCGATGGATTCGAGTAAATCCTGCTGTTTAAGGGTTTTAGCCTCTAATTTTTTTACCACATTACCCAGGCTGTCTTCATTATGCGATACCGCGGTAATAGCAATACCAAGCGGGGTATTTATCTCATGGGCGACTCCAGCAACCACGGCACCTAAGGACGCCATTTTTTCACTCTCAATCAGCTCTTCTTGGGTTTGCTTTAACTCAAACATGGCTCGTTCTAACTTTTGATTTTTCTTATAAAGCTCATCGGTACGCATAGCGACTTTTATTTCTAACTGTTCATTAAGTGACTGCAATGCCTGCTGATGGGCTTTTAAATCGGCAATATCCTTTAATGCCCCCGCTATCCGTGTTGCTCTGCCATTATCGTCGCGGTCTACCACTTTGCCACGGTCTAACACCCACAACCATTCACCTTGATGATCCTTTACCCTGATGGAGAGCTCATACACTTCGCTTTTGCCGTCGACACATTCGCGTAGCTTTTCTTCTAACGCGACACAATCTTTTGGATGCACAAATTCATATAGTTCTGGTAGTCTAAGTTTCTGTTGCTGAGTACCAAAATTGATTCTTGGATGAACGCTGTAGCGATAAATATCGCCAGTGGCCACATGCCAATCCCACAGCTCATCACCACTGGCCCACAAAGATAACTCTAAGCGCTCCTGTAACTGTGCCATTTTTTGGTTATCAGCCAGCACTTGCTGATAACGCTGTTGTCTGACACGAATGAACACACTAATAGCCACCATGATGAGCAGTGCGTAGATAGCCTTAGAATATCCATTCCACCAAAGTGGCGCGGCAATATTAATCGTAAACTCGTGCACCGGCGATTGTAGATTAAAGCGGTTAACCGTATACGCTTCTACTTGATACTGCCCGGGCTCCAACTGCAATAAATTAATTTGTCGCACTCCGCTGGCAAGCTTTAACCACTTATCACTCAGCCCCCTAACGCGATAAAAAAAACGCAAATTCTCAGAACCAAAATCGAGGCTGGAATATTGTAATGAAAGGATGTTTTGGTCGTAGTTCAGTGAAATTGACGAAGCTAACTCAGGCGCCACTTGCAGTATGCCATCCGGATCTGGTCTCAGCGGCTCTCCTAGCAGCTCAATGTTGGAGACAAGAATTGGCCGTGCCGTATTGGAGACCGAAACATTTTGCGGAAAAAACTGATTAAACCCTTTAGCGCCTCCCATAAAGACTCTGCCATCGGGTGCTTTCCAAGCAGCATTATAATTAAACTCATGGCCTTGCACCCCATCTATAGGTAAAAAGTTATCAATGGCAAAATCCATAACATTAACTCGTGTCATGCCACCACTGGTACCTAACCACATGTATTCATAATCATCGTACACTAGCCCCCACACCGCTTGATTGGCTAAGCCATCTGTCTCCGTTAGGCTACGCATTACTTCAAGATTTTTATTGAGTATGGTAATGCCAGTTTCACTAGCCACCCATATTCGCCCCCAAGGATCTTGCTCAACCATAAAGACTAAGTTCGACTTCAGTCCTTCTTGTGTGGTTAAGTTATTGAGTTGTCCTTGAGCGTATTTAAACAGCCCCTCACCAATTGAACCGAACCAAAGCGCCTGGCCAATGACTTTAAATGAAGAAACATGAGAGGGAGCATGACTATAGCCTTCGAAAAATGGCACTAGGGTGTTGCTATCAGAGTCATAGCGCATCACTCCTAAGGTTCTTGAACTGACCAAAATGCTACCTTGATAATAGATAACATCATTAAAACTCAACTCCGGACCATTTTCAGAATCGGGGTTTAACTTAGTAAAGCCACCATCGCTTAGACCATAACGGATCACTCCATCCCCTCGAGTAGTGACCCAAAGAACATTATTATAAATTTTTACCTGAGTAATAAAACTGCCTTTGATCACCGATAAGCTGGGGAATATACGATGTGCAGCAACGAAACTCTCATTTTGATAGATATATAGGCCCGAAGACGTGCCAATCCAAAAACGTTCGTCTGCATCTAGAGCAAAATTACGGACATCAGGGTGCCCTAATGGAGAGTGAGGGAAGTTATGTTCACTGACATGGCCAAAAGACTCACTCAGTTGGCTAAAAAAATGTAACCCCTGTGACTCTGTGCCAATCCACAAATCGCCATTGCGATCACGAGTAACGCTAAGAACATTATTGTCTCTTAAGCCATCGTATTGCTCTGCACGACGATACCAATGACGCACCACATTACCTTGCAGATCTAAAATATACACGCCGTTGTTACTGGCAACGAGAATTTCACTGGCTCTTACTTTAAGGTCGTTGATACTCAAGTTGACCCGCTTACTCACCTTTTTGCGCCAGTTAACCTTCGTAAATTGAGTATCAAAACTGATCAAATTCTCCTCAGAATCGATTAAAAACACTCGCTCTCCAGCAACAACCAAGCGTTTAAAGTCTCCTGTTAATAACAGCTCACTGCCAACTTTTTGCTTTGGTTGCTTCATCAACCCCTTACCGTTGAGATAGAGAAAAGCATCACTAGTTTGTTGCACTTGACGGACGAACGCGCCCTGCAGGTAGAGCTTTTCTGGTGCCAAGCTCGCTTGATCCACTTGGTACGCTTCGCCTTCCTCAGTAGAAATAATTACCGAGTCACCAAAGCAGTCCAGATGCTTTACCCGATCGGAGGTTATGACTTCATGATGTGTGGCGAGGAGCGAACGAAATGTGCCGGCCTCTGTATCATACACGCTCAAACCGGTGCTTGTGCCAACCCAAATAAAGCGTTCGCGGTGGCAAATGTCCGTAATAAAGCCACCGGATAAGTGCGACTTAGAGTTTTGTTTAACCGAAAATTGTACGAATTCATGGCCATCGAATCGATTTAGACCCGCTTGCGTGCCCAACCAAATATAGCCCAGCTGATCTTGGCTTATGGCCGTGACAGTTACTTGACTTAAGCCCGAATTATAATCATATCTGCGCATGACTTGTGCGGTATCGTTAAAGCTTGGAAAACTTGCAGCCATTACCCATGCTGGCACAAACAAGACTAAAACAATAATTAGGCTGGTGAGTGTAAAAGCGTGGTTAGAACGCATAGTTCGTTGCATAGACACAAAATAATTGGCTACATTTATTCAAATATAGCAAAGCAAAACAGGAACGTTAGGTTATCTTGATTGAGTTTGGTGATTGCGTTACCAACAGTAGTTTGACTCAGCTTGGGAGTTGTGAACCAAAAGGCTGAGCTTAACTAAAACATGTCGTTTCATTTGTGACAAAAATTGACAGAGAGTATACCTCTCTGACTCAGATGGTTTTCCTCATCTATTGCTGTATTGTGTTAACTATCCACTCTCTAAAAAACGCGATTCTGGAGTAGTTTTCGATAACACCGTACTTTCCTTCTTCCCAGCCTGTTGGTTCAGTATTTTGCCACGCACTTACCCCGATAATATAAAGCTTATCATCAACTGTAATATACGCAGGCCCACCTGAGTCTCCAGGACCACTTACGCCTTCTAAAGGCAAGCCTTGCTCGCCTGAATCAAACACAAACTGAAGCCATTGACCATGGCTTTTTGTGACCTGGTTATAAGCTAACCGGAGCCTATTATCCGCGTCACTGAGCCCCTTCAAGCCATTGCCTGTATCTCCCCTTCCAACAAACCAAGAGACTTTGCCTGCTTCATCGTCCGCAGCATAGAGCTGTGCAATGGTTGCAGCTTTGATTGGCATTGAAAGTTTCACTAAGGCGATGTCATAGGGAAATTTTCGGTCTTGCCATTTAGGGTGGATGATAACGTTTTCGATACTGTACATGGTATCCTTAAACCGTACTTTACCATCTTCTTTAAGGTATTGTGCGACATGTGCTGCTGTTAAAACCCAGTAAGAGTCGATCAATGCTCCCGTACCCTCAACAATTTGCTTTTGTTTATACAAGCCATAAAAAGTGACTGTGGTATTGTCTTTGGCTGCTGCAGCAAGGTATTTTGTATCCGCTACATCATGCCTAATAACAAGGGCATTGGCGGAAAGTGAAAAAATTAGCCCAAGGATCGGTGACCAGTTCATATGACGCTCCTAGCAATAACTCAACAAAGCCAGCTTTATAGATAAAAGTAAAGTACTTACCTCAGCACCAACAGTCACGAATTGCAAGAACAAAAACACCGCCAAAGAATAATATAACTGAATAATATAACTGACACCTAATATAACTGACACCTAATATAACTGACACCCACTAATATAACTGACACCCACCGCAACTTTATGCCATCCAAAGGTGTCGTCTGCTATTTAATTCTGCACTCAAAGGATTAAGGAAACAAAGCAATTGCCACTGCCCGCAAAAGACAAGTTAGCTTAACTGATACCGAATACTACCACTGTATCCTCGTTGCGTAAGGCATGCATTTCTATGTGGTTAAGATCAAACTCTCTGAAGATCAAACTCTCTGACACCCATCACAAATTTGTGCCAACTCGAAGTGTCATCTACTATTTAATTCTGTACTCAAAGGATTGAGGAAACAAAGCGATGGCCACTGCTCGAAAAAGGCAAGTTAGCTTGTCTGATACCAAATACTACCACTGCATCTCTCGTTGCGTAAGGCGCGCATTTCTATGTGGTGAAGACAAATTTTCTGGAAAAACGTACGAACACCGTCGTGATTGGGTAGAAGAAATGCTCATGATACTAGGGTCTGTTTTCTGTATTGATGTTTGTGCTTATGCAGTGATGAGTAACCATACTCACATTGTTTTATATGTTGATGACAAGCAAGCTAAGCGTCTATCGAAAAAGGATGTTGTGATAAGATGGCACAAGTTATTTAAAGGTAATTGGATAACCCAAAAGTTTGCAAACGGTGAACCATTCAGCTGTTCTGAGCAGCTGATGCTTGATGCGTATATCGCCAAGTATAGACAAAGGCTGGCAGATATTAGCTGGTTTATGCGGGTGCTCAATGAAAACATCGCCCGCAGAGCAAACAAAGAAGATCATTGTACAGGTCGGTTTTGGGAGGGAAGATTTAAGTCCCAAGCATTACTGGATGAAGCTGCACTGGCTGCTTGTTTAGTGTATGTCGATTTAAACCCTATCAGAGCTAAAGCCGCTGCAACGCCTGAAACCTCAGACTTCACCAGCATCAAGAAGCGTATTGACTACGCAAAGCAAGGAAAACAACCCAAAAGCTTACTACCTTTCGCAGGTAGTCCCCGACAGCATATGCTAAAAGGTCTGCCTTTTGAATTAAAGTCCTATCTCGAATTAGTGGAAATAACAGGCAAATCTATTCGTGCGGATAAACCTGGTTTTATCAACGAAGCGCAATCCATTCTTTCTCGACTAAACATAGAACCTGAAAACTGGATAAGACTTACCACACAATTTTCGCAAGTATTTCATGGTGCTGTAGGCAGAGAGCCGGCTCTAACTGCTTACTGTGAAACGCTGCAAAAACGACGACGAGCAAACTTAACAAATTGCGAACGTTTATTAGCTTAATAAACCAAACAGTCTTAGCTTTTTTTATAGCTGTTGTATTTACAGTGAATTGTCGTGCGCGAGAACCCACTTTGTTAAAGTTTCAATTCCTTTAAGCTTAAAAGCCAAGCATTTATGAATACTTGCGGATAAGCGGGACAAGTGTTTTCACTCTTTTCCATCCCACTTTCTCTCTTATGAATAGAAATAGTTGTGGGTGTCATTTATTCAGTATTGATATCATCTACTTAAATACAAGAAAGCAAATAATAGTGGGTGTCGTTGATTTAATGTCAATCCTCCCGTTTATAGATGGAAATAGTTATGGGTGTCATTGGTTTGGGATTGTGGGAAAATGGGTGTCACCGATTTATTCACCGATTTAATCAGGCGAATAACTAACCATATCGCATGTTAATAACTCCCCATCGATTTACTCGCACGAAGCACTAAGTCAGCGTGCGAAGTCGTTTTTCATGTGATAAATCCATTACTGTAAATCAAAGTGACTATGAATACCCGAGCCGTGCAGCAGCTCATATTTTTCTAGTTTTCCTGCTTCTAGTGTAACTAGGCTGATGGCTGAGTCAGACACCAAATAGCCTTGCGTACCGTGCGAAGATGGATGCTTACTCACTTTTAACTGCCAACGTTTGGTGAATAAATTAAGCGGACTGTATTTGGCATATAAAATAGTATCAAGTTTGTCCAAAGCGCGGATCAAGGATTTTGGAAACTCATTTTTTATCCCAGAAGCCGTGAGCTGCCAAATACGGTTGTCATGGCGGCCAAAGCGAGCTTGCACTGAAAAACAAAATGAGTAGTGAACATCGCCAGAGAGAATAATGGTTTCTTTAGGGGTATCGGCACGTTTGAATATATCAATCAGCTTCTTCGCCGCGCCCTCATGAGCCATCCAGTTTTCCACATCCACCACCAGAGGATCGCCACAGGCATTAAAAACCGCTTGAATGGTTTCAATGGCCTTAACACCAAACACCGGTGCCGGACTCACCATGAGAACCGCTTTATGATCAATGAGGGTTTCTTGCAGCTCCATCAACATTTCCCAGTCCATTAACCCGCTGGGTTCGTTGAAATCTTGCTCATTACGCCAACGATGAGTTCGAGTATCTAACACCACCACTTTAGGAAAGGTATCTAAACTGTAATGCCACTGACCAAAGCGACGTATTTGTTTATCAAACAAAGAAAAAGCCCAGCGATTGTCTTGCAAGCTGTTACGGAACCCTTGCTTTAACTCGCCCGTAGCCGCCAAAGCATCATTGCCCATGCCTTGAAATAACCAATAGCTGATCAAACCATTACTGATTATCCGCGTGCTTACTTTATGATTAGCAATCGCCTGCTCCCACTTCGCCGTCAGGTTCCAATCATCGGTCACATCGTGGTCGTCAAACATCATCAGTACCGGCACGTTTGCACATAAGCGCTCGGCTGCCGGTAACGTCTCAATAAAATCCAGTAAGGCTTCTCGCTCGCTATTGAAAATAGCCCGTAACTTAGCGTTGCCGCCGTCATAATGAAGGGCATCGAGATTAACTAACTGCCAGGCTAAGTGAGAGAAGTTGAGCAAGTAGCAAGCAACAAACTCTTCAAACAAGATTAAGTGATTATATGCCTTAACGCTGGAAAAATGAGGCTCGTCTTTGCGTAACCAATAACTTGGCGACAATTTAGAACGATTTTGCCACGGCGTTTTTGGTAAAAAGTGGTGGCGTTGGTACAACTGCGCTTGCTGGTCGTCAGGCAATGCTAAGCCAAGAGGTTGCTCTTGATAAAGTCCCAATCGTTCAATGAGTTGCCGAATCGCCAGTAGCATGGCCCCGGCAACATCATCGGCATAGATTTGATCGCCAGAAAAGATACACAGATCGACACCTATTTCACCCAGCTCGCGCTGCTGCGACTGCCACTTGTCAGCCGTATGAAGGCTGTCTTTACTGTGATGGTGTGGATTGCGGCATGAGCCATGCAGCACCTGCTCAATGTTATTAGGCACTGCAAAACTCAGGCTTTGCTGGTCGTACATAAGGTAATCAGGCTGGTAGGCTTGTTCATCCACCACTAACAAGTAGCGTAGCAACTTGCCGTCAGGTAAAGGCTTTGGGCTTGTCACTAATACAAAGTGTAAATAGCAAGATTCACCCAAACGAAACGTTTCCACTTGGCATTCTGTGGTGGCGCCAGCTATCACAACATCCAGTGACACTGGCTTACACGTTACCAGCTGAATACATACCTGAGCAGCTTCAACCCGACGTAACATCGGGCCCATTAAAACCTTAGGTAACTGCTTAAGCTGGGCTGCCATGTTGGCGCTTTACCAAGTTGAATAAGTTATAAAAGTTTTCTGTGGTTTGCTGCGCCAGCTGTTTGTAACTTAAGCCTTTTAATTCAGAGATATAAAACGCTACATCTTGAACGTAAGCAGGCTGATTGGTTTTGCCACGATGCGGCACAGGTGCCAAATACGGTGAGTCGGTTTCAATTAACAGTCGGTCCATGGGCAATTGCTTAACCACTTCTTTTAGCTCTGTGGCATTTTTGAAGGTCACAATGCCTGAAATCGAAATATAAAATCCCATATCAATGGCTTGCTTGGCCATATCCCAGTCTTCGGTAAAGCAGTGTAGTACGCCACCGCAGTTTTCAGCGTTGTGAGCGCGCATAATATCAAGGGTATCGGCCTTGGCATCACGGGTATGGATGATCAGCGGCTTTTCCAATTCATTGGCAATATCAATATGTCCGGCAAAACTTTGCTGCTGCACTTGGTGGGTGTCTTTAGCATAGTAGTAATCAAGCCCAGTTTCGCCAATCGCAACTACTTTATCGTGTGCAGCTAGCTGACGGAGTTTGTCGGCATCTAATTTGTCTTTCTGATCCAAAGGATGAACGCCACAAGACGCCGAAACATCGTCGAACTGGCTGATTTTCTCCAGCATATCTGGAAATTGTTCCAGCGTTACGCTAACACATAGAAAGTGTTCTACTTGTTTTTGTCTAGCATTGGCTAGCACTTGCTCTAGGCTCAGGCCTAGCTTATCAAAATCGAGTCTATCTAAATGACAGTGAGAGTCTACAATCATACTGGCTCTACATGGTGTATGTGGGTTTATCTGAGTGCAACATGCTACCCAGAAGCTTATGAATTTTATCGTTTAGTGCTGGTGCGTCTTTAAAAGCGACACCCACCCCCGGTGGGTTTGAGTTTTGCGCACCTTGAGGCGTAAGCCAAGCCACTTCGACCTCTACCTCGTCGGCTTCTAAGGCGTCAGGCAAAGTCACCCGCAACGTCAGTGGCTGTCCCATTTCAAAGTGGCCGTTGGATTTAATAAACATGCCGCCCGACTTTAAAAACGGCATATAGCAGCGATATAACTCATCTAAATCTTCAAAGTCTGCAAGTAACGCTTGCATAGGTCACCTCTTTACAGCTGTTTTTGCAAGGTAAATAATAACTTAGATATACTTAAGTGTTGATTTAACCCTAACACATTTTTTTGCTCGTACATAAAACGATGCACACTTTCCACTAGACTCTGATAGCCGCTAAAATCTACGCGGCTCTCCTCCAGCAATGCTTTTTTGATGCGGTTGAGCACAAAGCGGGCAAACACTTCACTTAGGTCGTTATGTTTAAGCAATATTTTTTCTACGTCATCGGCGCTTTGCGGGTTTAATTGAACAGCGGCTTGGTACAAACTACTGACCTCATCAAAGCGACCTTGCTGATGCCACTTAGCCACCATCAGCGGCTGACTGGCAAATTCGTTAAACCATGGCATATCGAGTGCAATGCCTTGCTGGCTTAACCACTGCTGTGACTGTGCCTGAGTCGGTGAATGCATCACTACTTTATTACAGCGGCTTAAAATCGTCGCTGGCAGCTTACTGTCGTCATCACTGGTGATGAACAAATAGCGCCCAGGGTTGGGCTCTTCCAAGGTTTTTAACAGCGCATTGGCGGCAGAATGCGTCATTAAATGCCCTTGCTCAATCAGCGCAACTTTATTGCCCCCCTGCTGCGCCGAATGATTGGCAAAATCACTGATTTCACGAATTTCATCAACGCCAATGGACTTTCCTTCGCTCGCCACCAGCAATTTATCGGGGTGGTTTCCTGAACGATTTAAAGCACAGGCTTTGCACTGGCCACAAGGAGTAATGCCATTAGGTTGTAGGCATAATAAAGCGTGGCTAAGGTGCTCGCCAAGTAACGCTTTACCAACCCCAGCTTTTCCCGAAATCAGCTGAGCATGATGAAGCCTGCCACTGTTTTTGGCCGCATTTAAATAATCTAAACTTGCTTGATGCCACGCTGGTGTACTTTGCATTAGGATACCCGAACCTGATGCGTGGTCAGCAAACGTTCAATGAGCGTAATACTTTGCGCTAATACTTGCTCTTGGCTTTGGCTGGCGTCAATAACACAAAAACGCTCAGGCTCACGCTCGGCTTGTTGTAAATAACCCGCTCTGGCTCGCTCTAAAAACTGCAGCTTTTCATCTTCTAGACGGTCAAGTCCCTCTCCGCGCGATTTCACACGTTTTAAGCCTTCTTGTGGGTCTAAATCTAAAATCAGGTTCATGTCTGCTTTAAAGCCACCGAGTGCTAAATCATTAATCGTTTTAATGGTATTGTAATCAAGGCCTCGAGCGTAATGTTGAAAGCTAAAGGTGGCGGCATCAAAGCGGTCAGATATCACCACTTTTCCGGCTTGCAGTGCTGGGATAATTTTTTCCTGCACATGTTGCGCTCGCGCCGCACCAAATAACATCAGCTCTGTTATGTCTGTCATTTCGGGAGTTGCGGGGTCTAAAATAACATCGCGAATTTTTTCAGAAATAACCGTGCCACCTGGCTCCCGTGTCATTACCACCTCAACACCTAATTTTTTCAGGTGTTTCTCTATTCCCTTGATAACGGTTGTTTTGCCTGCGCCATTACTGCCATCACAAGCTAACATAAAGCCTTTGTTCATTACTGTGTTTTACTCATATTCTATTATTACCGTGTATTTTATCTTGTTTTTAGTATTTATTCAGTAACCTTATTTATTTCCTATAACTCACAGTAATTTAGTCTACAATAACAAACAATAATCACATTTGCTTGATGGCAATTCGCAAATGAACAACGTCACGGTTACAGCAATTCGCTGCTTTATACAGTTATTATTTTTCGTGTCCATCTTTAGCTTAAGCGCTTCAAAAGCTGACTCAGCCGAGCTCAACGTATCAGAGATTGATATTGCGTTAGGCATGGAAAATTATGACTTTCAGCCCTTTTTTAACCAGTTTACTGCCGAGACTGGCATCAAAGTAAATATTCTCGCGTTTAATAACAACCAACTGAAAAGCGAATTGGTTCTATATGCTGAGACCGCGCAGTTGCCAGATGCGGTTATTGTGCCCAGTGACTACCTTGGCCTAACCGAGCTTGATTATTCCAGTGTGCCACAGAGATGGTACAAACCAGACATTAGCAACCATATTTTACAAAGCGCACAAGTTAAAGGGGTGCCAAAAGGTATCCCTATTATGTACGGCAACCACCTCGTACTGTATTACAACTCCACCTTAATTGAACGCCCCTTTACCGATCTGCAATTGTTTTTGCAATTGCCACACAAGCAGCCAGTGTTGGGGTGGAATTATTACGAAATGTACTGGTTTGCGTCATTGGTCAATGCACAACAAAATGCTTTAATTAATAACGCCCAGCCACAACTTGATACCCGCGCTATGCGCTTAGCTATTTCAAACTACCAAACATTGTATAATAGTGGCGCAATTGACCCCAATTGTGCCTACCAATGCTTAATGGCTAAATTTAGTAATGCCGAGCTCCCCTATTTCGTTAATGGTATTTGGGCATATCAACACCTAAAGCACAAGCTGCAAGACGATTTAGCTATCTCACCACTGCCTTTGTGGGGAACGCAGCGTTTAACCTCTTTTGCCTCTTCGCATGTATTGGCTTTTCCGAGCCAAGCGCTCAGCACTGAAACACGCAGCGCACTTAAGTTATTGGCCGAGTTTATGCAAAGCGATAAAGTGCAAGATGCGCTGTGGCAGGAGCTTGGAACATTACCAGTAAGAGAAACCAGTCTTGCGCTTTTGCTAGACAGTTCCGACCCCCACTTGCTGGCGCTTATTTCAGCCTTGACGTATACCACACCGCTGCCAAACGACCCCATAATGGCGTATGTATGGGAGGCAATGCTAAAAGGTGTAACACGCTACTTAGCTGGTGTTTATGGAGTCGAAAAGACGACTAAGTACATGCAGTTTATTATTAATAAATCGATTAAAAATGATTGAACAAAGTATCGTACGCGAAATAAAGCGTAAGCTCACGGCCATTTTCGCTGGCTTTTTGTTTTTGCTTATCACCCTAGTTGCGTTTTCAATGATGCAGCAAAAAGCACAGTTAGAACAGCAAGACATAAAACGCGCCGCCAACAGTCTTAGCCTTGATTTTATAGCCAAACTTAATGAAATTATCTATCAGGTTGCTCCGCTCAGTGAAGACCATATATTAGCTTCTGTCGCCAATGACTTATTGTTAACCCAGTATGCCCGTAAAAGTCTCAGTAATTTAGTGGAAGAGCATGCCATGATCCGCTCTGCTCTGATCAGCGATGGTTCAAATTTCATTGTCGAGGCCTACCCTTTCGACACCCTTAAGTGGCAAAACCACGTGTTTACCGCGCACAGCCAAAAAGTATTGCAACGCAAGCAACGCGCTTTACAAATAGACAAACTGGTTATCTCCCATACTGAGCTTGAGATTGCACCCACTGACCAAGCTCGGTTATTTTTAGCCTTGCCATTACGACAAAAACAGCCATCATTAATGCGGCCGTTCCTATACACTGGCGTTTTGTATTTAGAAATTGATGTTGGTTACTTTTGCTTAAATCATGCTGAAAAAGGCGATATTTGGTTCAGTAGTCAGTCCGCACGTTTAACCGATAAACAAGATTGGCAAACCTCAGAGGAAGGCTACGCCTTGCAAGTATTGTCGCAATCAGAGGATGGCATTGATATAACACTGCGACTAAACCGAGAAGCCCAAGTCTATAATAGTGAACTTATCCAAACGGTAGCAGCCGTAGCAGTTGCCGGGCTCATCATTGTGTTGCTGCTTTATTGGTATCTAAAGCAACTCTCGCAACGACTGGCCACCCCACTACAACTGTTGGAACAGCATTGTAAACAGTTAAGTAATGGCGTGTATAGTGAAGAAAAGAGCTCTTTACGATTTAAAGAGCTCACCACCTTACAAACCACACTCAACCAGCTTGCCGGGCGGATCAAGTCACAAGTCGCTTCCCTAGAACAAGAAAAGCTCAACGCCCAGAGCTCAGAGCACGCTAAAGCCTTATTTCTCGCTAATATGAGTCACGAACTGCGCACGCCCCTTAATGGCATTTATGGAGTATTTCAATTAATGAAGCACCACCGCAGTGCCACCAACTCCAACGAGCTTATTGAGCAAGGTATGACATCAACGCAAACCCTGCTCAGTCTGCTTAATGATTTATTAGACTTTTCAAAAATAGAGGCCGGTCAGCTGACCATGGAGCTGGTTAACACCGATTTATCGCAATTGGTGAATGAGGTGGGGCAAGAGTTTTCTCATACAGCCGCGGCCAAGCAAGTAAACTTAGTAATTCAATATGATGCTCTTTCCAACCCCTATCGTGTGGCCGACCCCCTGAGGGTTAAACAGATTTTGCGCAACCTAATTTCTAACGCTGTTAAATTCACCAGCGCGGGAAAAGTGGACGTCATTGTCAGTGATGCCGGCAAATTAGTGAATATTAAAGTAGTTGATACCGGAACTGGTATGAGTGAACAATCTCTAGAAAAGATATTTAGCCGTTTTCAGCAAGCCGATCCCAGCACCACTCGCCAATTCGGCGGTACTGGACTGGGACTGACAATTGTCAAACAATTGGCTGAGCTTATGCGCGGTAAAGTCACTGTAAAAAGTAAACTCAATGTCGGCAGTGAATTTAACGTTGAACTCATACTGGATATAGGTGAGCCCCCCACTAAAGCAGTGGCTGAAAACAGCAGCACCACTCCTAACCTTAAAGGCTATGAGGTTTTGCTGGCAGAAGACAACCCACTTAATCAACGTATTTTTAGTGCGATGATAAAACCATCGGGCGCCAGCCTCACCGTGACAAACGATGGCGAGGAAGCCATGCTGGAATATAACAAAGGCAAACCAGCACTGTTTTTTGTTGATATTCAAATGCCCAAAAAAGACGGCCTTGCGGTATGCCAAGAAGTCAGAGCGCAAGACAAAGATACGCCGCTTATTGCTGTGACTGCTAATGTTATGCAAACAGACCTAGAAAAATATCAACGCTTAGGCTTTGATCAGTGTTTGGCCAAGCCGATTGAAATGCATAAACTTTATGACCTCATTGTAAAAACGCTGAAGATCACTGCGGATTAAGGCGAAATTTCATCATTATGCTGGTATTACCCTGGCTGAGTGAACGAGAGTTCAAATTGCTATTGCCCTGCTCGCTCGCGCTTTCGTTGCGCTATCCATGCATACACTTTTTCATTCACTTCCGGCATTATTGGTCCGCTACATGAGCTGGCATAGCTTATTATTGTCGCTTCTTCCCGTTGCAGTCTCAACGTGTGATCCATGTCTTCAATAATGTGCGTCTCAGTTTGGCTTGGCGATATTTCTTTAATTAACAAGGTATCGTCTGGATGGCATTGAAAATCTTTGCTACCACCAATGGCTAATATCGGGTGCTGGTTTTTTTGTAAGAAAGATTTAACGTCGTAGTTAAACGTCTCACGATAAAACTTAGTACTCACCCGATTAAACGCGACCCATATTCTTTTGGCTTTGGTCGTTTCAACCTTGCGCCTCAGCTTTTGCATCGTTGCCAGTGGGTCTTTAGTGTATAAAAACAGGCGAGCTAATTTCCCTTTTAAACCCGTCATCTTGTTTAAATCGCGATTCAATATTTCAGCATTTTTAACACCGTCTTGCTCAAAGCTCCTAAGGCTGGCACACAACATGATGATACCAGCAAGTTCTGGTCTTGTTGCAGCGATTTCAGGCGCTAACACCGCCCCTTCACTGTGACCAAGAAGATAAATTTCTATTTGGTTAATCACATCACCTTGTTCGCCGCCTATAAAATCAATGGCAGCACATGCGTCTGCAACCACTTCAGACAAACCTGCAACTTTAAAATTCCCCGCACTTTCACCACACCCTCGTTTGTCATAACGAAAAGAAGCTACTCCTTGTTCGGCTAAATACCCAGCTAGGTTTTTAAAAATTTCAGTATTAAAACCAGAAATATTGCCATCGCGGTCTTGCGCCCCACTGCCATGCACCATAATTACGCACGGCGGTGGAGCATCATATTTAGGTACAGTTAGCGTACCTGCTAACGTTATTTTATCTGATTGGAAGGTGACTTCTGAGTGCAACGTAAACTCCTTGGCATGCTAGTTAATATAATTTTAAAGAAGGAGTGCTCGCAGTAGCTAATACGCATGCGATGAAAATGCCAGTTACACTAATAATTTCTAAATTCAAGAGCGCAGCTAACTGAAGCTTAGCAAAAAAAGGATTCGCCGAAGTAAACGCTGGCTGCTCAACTTAACCAATTGAAAGGTATATCTCATTTAGTGCTTAACTTTACAGTTAAAAATCCTTCTTTCCTCAATGTACCTCTTACAGGTAGTGAATGCAATAGACGGCGTTAGTCGTGAGCCTAGGGAAAGCTAAAAAAGACGATTTCAGTTACTTGGTTATTTTCATTCACAATGAGTCAGCTGCAGCCCCGGCACTAGCCGGCAGTCCAGCATACTCTTAAGCCGACACCCACCAAGCAAACTCTTTAGCTGACACCCACCACAAATTTATATACTCCCTAGGCGGTCTGACGATCTAATAAAGTAATGGTGGGTGTCTTTGCAGATTCTTATAAACGAGATTGGCAAACCTCAGAGAAAGGCTACGCCTTGCAAGTATTGTCGCAATCAGAGGATGGCATTGATATAACACTGCGACTAAACCGAGAAGCCCAAGTCTATAATAGTGAACTTATCCAAACGGTAGCAGCCGTAGCAGTTGCCGGGCTCATCATTGTGTTGCTGCTTTATTGGTATCTAAAGCAACTCTCGCAACGACTGGCCACCCCACTACAACTGTTGGAACAGCATTGTAAACAGTTAAGTAATGGCGTGTATAGTGAAGAAAAGAGCTCTTTACGATTTAAAGAGCTCACCACCTTACAAACCACACTCAACCAGCTTGCCGGGCGGATCAAGTCACAAGTCGCTTCCCTAGAACAAGAAAAGCTCAACGCCCAGAGCTCAGAGCACGCTAAAGCCTTATTTCTCGCTAATATGAGTCACGAACTGCGCACGCCCCTTAATGGCATTTATGGAGTATTTCAATTAATGAAGCACCACCGCAGTGCCACCAACTCCAACGAGCTTATTGAGCAAGGTATGACATCAACGCAAACCCTGCTCAGTCTGCTTAATGATTTATTAGACTTTTCAAAAATAGAGGCCGGTCAGCTGACCATGGAGCTGGTTAACACCGATTTATCGCAATTGGTGAATGAGGTGGGGCAAGAGTTTTCTCATACAGCCGCGGCCAAGCAAGTAAACTTAGTAATTCAATATGATGCTCTTTCCAACCCCTATCGTGTGGCCGACCCCCTGAGGGTTAAACAGATTTTGCGCAACCTAATTTCTAACGCTGTTAAATTCACCAGCGCGGGAAAAGTGGACGTCATTGTCAGTGATGCCGGCAAATTAGTGAATATTAAAGTAGTTGATACCGGAACTGGTATGAGTGAACAATCTCTAGAAAAGATATTTAGCCGTTTTCAGCAAGCCGATCCCAGCACCACTCGCCAATTCGGCGGTACTGGACTGGGACTGACAATTGTCAAACAATTGGCTGAGCTTATGCGCGGTAAAGTCACTGTAAAAAGTAAACTCAATGTCGGCAGTGAATTTAACGTTGAACTCATACTGGATATAGGTGAGCCCCCCACTAAAGCAGTGGCTGAAAACAGCAGCACCACTCCTAACCTTAAAGGCTATGAGGTTTTGCTGGCAGAAGACAACCCACTTAATCAACGTATTTTTAGTGCGATGATAAAACCATCGGGCGCCAGCCTCACCGTGACAAACGATGGCGAGGAAGCCATGCTGGAATATAACAAAGGCAAACCAGCACTGTTTTTTGTTGATATTCAAATGCCCAAAAAAGACGGCCTTGCGGTATGCCAAGAAGTCAGAGCGCAAGACAAAGATACGCCGCTTATTGCTGTGACTGCTAATGTTATGCAAACAGACCTAGAAAAATATCAACGCTTAGGCTTTGATCAGTGTTTGGCCAAACCAATTGAAATGCAAAAACTTTATAACCTCATTGTAAAAACGCTGAAGATCACTGCGGATTAAGGCGAACTTTTCATCATTATGCTGGTATTACCCTGGCTGAGTGCACGAGAGTTCAAATTGCTATTGCCCTGCTCGCTCGCGCTTTCTTTTCACTATCCATGCGTACACTTTTTCATTCACTTCCGGCATTATTGGCCCGCTGTATGTGTTGCTTTAGTTCAATATCGTCGCTTCTTGTTATTATTGTCGCAACGTGTACTCAACGGCCCATAACTGATAAGCAAGACAACGCAGATAGCCTCCTCCAACTATTTTTTGGCAAAAACATCTTTCCGATGTATATAACATTGTTATCAGCCCTGAAGCTGGTAGCAAAATCATAATGACAACCGCAACCAAAAGAGTAATCCCAGCATAGCTGGGATTTTTGATTTATAAGATTAGTAATACAGTAACAGTGACACCCACTAAGTAAGAAGCAATACTGACACCCACTAAGAGTTTTTATAGTCCTAAGGTGTGCTTTGAACAAGAAAGTTAACGGTGGGTGTTTTAATTATTTCTTTTAATGTCCTGTCATTTAGACTGGTTTAAGCCAAATGTTGAAAAGCAAGTCGACTTTGATGACTGTGGAAAGTTAATTCTAAAAGACGTTAAGCCCTTGCTAGCCGCAAGGTATGCAGACGATCAAAGCTCAAGTAAGACAGCATAATATCTCTTGATGAGGGAACTATTGTGGCTGGCTAAAATAACTTTATGCTTCACCGTGACTTATGAAGTCACGGATTCACTAGTATTCTCTTTTATTGTTAAGCCAAATAACATAGAGCGGATTAGGGTAAAAGCTACGAAGGGATAACTTAGTAAAGCAACGCTACTTATATATTGCACACAATAAAATACCCCTATTTCAATGTTGCTAAAATGCTCAGAGTCAATAATCGATTCAAAAATGTTGTGGGGTGCATTGTTACACACGCCTTCAGGAACAGACGTAAAAACAGGTAAATTAATAAACAAAGCAGTCATAGTTGCACACTTCAATATACTCGATTTGTTTTTTATATATGAAAATACAACAAGCCCCACAATTATTAAGGTAAAGTAAGAATATACTAGCTTTGCTAACGTGCGCTCATGCTCCGAAGCGTGCTCAGAAAATAAAACAAGGAATTCATTTATAACCCAGTAATTAATATAAATCGTCGGACCAAATATAAGGACAAATGATAAAACAACCAATCTAAACTTAGAAAAATCAAGTCCATTCAAGTTACTCCCAGAAAGTCTAACTAATGAGCAATAAATATAGAATTCATAAATCATACAGAGAAATACAATTAATACCGCACCCAAAGCAACTATGAATGATACATCACTATAGTCCTGCATTAGAGCTTTAACATCTGGAACGGAGGAATTGTAATAAAGAAAAGTCAAAAAAGAAAATATAGATGCAACTATTAGCTTAGAAAAAAAACCATATGCCCCTGTTACAAATAGCAATGAGGTAACAGATTGTGAGATCGATTTTCTAGAAAAAACAAAGTTCCATCGCAAAGAGAAAGCAGCTATAAAATGAGTGCTAAGTATCAGAAAGGAGAAAAAATAAAGACTAGAGAATCCAAATTCTACTTTATAAGTATAAAAGAAACTCCCCCAATAAGTTATTATGAAAAGGTGAGTCAACCCAGCAGCAAGCAATGAAACAAATAGAGCTTCGTAAATATTAAAAAGCCAAGGGTTTAGAGGGCGTTCAAAATTCTGTGTCAGATAATAACGCCTAAATATCCAAGTACCCA
>NZ_JBLWMW010000038.1:0-41980 GCF_048515945.1 Pseudoalteromonas 'SMAR' | reverse complement strand
TTGCTTTAGCAGGGATCGGTGGTTACCTAGGTCAAACCACAGAGCAGCCTGTTGCAGAAGTCAATGGCGTTAAAATCAGCCAAACAGAATTTTCTCGTGCATACTCCAATGAGCGTGCACGTTTAGAACAACAATTTGGTGAATACTTCGCACAAATTGCAGCGGATCCAAACTACATGGCTCAGATCCGTAGCTCTGTGGTTGATCGTCTAGTACAACAAGAATTACAAAACCAATTAGCGCAAGAGTTAGGTCTGCGTGTGAGCGATGAGCAGGTAAAAAATGCCATTGTTGAAATGCCGTATTTCCAAGTGGGCGGTGAATTCAGCAACGACCGTTATTTGCAAGTCATTCGTCAAATGAACTTCCAACCAGATCGTTTCCGTGAGTATCTTCGTGACGAAATGACGCGTTCGCAACTGGTTTCTGCACTTGCAGGAACAGACTTCGTGCTAGACAACGAATTACAACAAACACTAGCATTGCAGCAGCAAACACGCGCCATCGACTACGCGGTATTGAGCAAAGACTTGGTGAAGAATGAAGTGAGCGTAACGGCTGATGAAATTCAAAACTACTACGATCTTAATCAAAACCAATTTCAATCACCTGAGCAAGTGGCGGTTAACTACATTGAGTTGAAAGCCGACGAGCTTGAGCCGCTTGAGCCGGTTACTGAAGAAGCGTTGGCAACCTATTACCAAGAGCAAAAAAATCAGTACCTAGAGCCTGAGAGACGCCGTGTGTCGCACATTCTTGTTGATGCAGGTGACGATCCGCAAGCGGCTGAAGAGAAAGCCCAAGCGCTTTTAGCTGAGCTTAAAGCTGGTGCTGACTTTGCCGAACTGGCAGAGCAAAAGTCTGACGATATTGTCAGTGCAGAGATGGGTGGTGATCTGGATTGGATTGAAAGAGACATGATGGATCCAGAGTTTGAAGCAGCAGCATTTGAGCTTGCTGAAGTGGGAGACATCACAGATGTAGTGGAATCGGAGTTTGGCTTCCACATTATTCAACTTACCGATATTCAAACTCAGCAAGTACAATCGTTTGAAGAAGTAAAAGACGAGTTACGCGCTGAGCTGGAAAAAACAGCTAAAATTGACGCTTTTTATCAAAAGCAGACTGAAGTTGCTGAACTGGCCTTTGAAGTCGCTGATACCTTAAAAGATGCTGCGGAAATGGCTGAGGTAGAAGTAAAGTCTACTGAATTAGTAAGCCGTGCGGCATTACCTGAGCCATTAAATACACCTGCTATCAGCAATACTATCTTCAGCCCTGAACTGCTAGAAGACAGAGTAAACTCTGAAGTGTTAGAAGTGGCTCCTGAGCATATTGTGGTAGTACGCGTTGAAGAGCATAAGCCTGCAGCGACTAAACCACTGGAAGAAGTGCAAGCGCAAATTAAAGCTCAGTTGATTGATGAAAAAGCCGCGACACTGATTGCAGAAAAAGCCCAGAGCCTATTTGAGCAACTGCAAGCGGGTGAGTCGCTAGCTCAGGTTGTTGCTAGCCAAAATGTTGCAGTGAAAAGCGTGAATGAGCTCCAGCGTCGTAGCCGTGAGGTACCGCCAGCCATCACCTCTGAAGCATTTAAATTGCCACACCCAGGTGTTGCTGAGACCGAAACAGCGCAAGTGGCCTTAAATAATGGCGATGCTGCCTTACTGGTACTTAAGTCAGTGACCACACCTGAGGTAGAGGGCAATGTTGATCCACAGCAAAAGCAAAGCTTTGTGTCATCTGTGGCTAACAAAAACTACACTGCGTTGATCGCCGCATTAAAAGAAAAAGCGGAAATCAAAAAGCCACAACTACAAGTGACTGAACAACCTTAATCAGGTTGAGAATTCAGATCTAAAAAAGGTGCCAAATGGCACCTTTTTTAATGGTTATGAAATAGGGAAGTTGGCTAATCGCTATGCCGACAATAGCTTTTGCATGGTTTTTGATTTCGGCTTGGTAAATACCTGCTCCGTCTCACCATACTCAACCGCCTTGCCGCGGTTTAATACTAAGATTTCATCGCTCATGTGGCGCACCAAGCTTAAATGGTGGGTAATAAGCACATACGCCAGTCCGGTAGCTGCCTGTAACTCTAGCAGCAGGTTAACTGTTTGCGCTCTTACTGAAGGATCGAGTGAAGACAGGGCTTCGTCGAGTACCAACACTTTTGGGTCTAAAATAAGTGCTCTGGCTAATGCCACTCGTTGTAATTGACCCCCACTGAACATATGTGGGTAGTAATCAATATGTTCAGCCAGCAGGCCAACACGGCTCAGGGTAATGCGGATTTTTTTATAGCGCTGCTCGGCAGTCAGTTCGGTGTTAAATTGCAAACAATCATCGAGCATATCGCCAATTCTAAGCCCCGGGTTGAGGGAGCGAGTTGGGTCTTGAAAAATTAATCGGATGGTGCGACAGTCACTTTCTCGATTACCATCGTCCTCAATGGTTATGCCGTTCAGTAAAATTTGCCCTGAATCGGCGATGTCAGCCCCAGCTAACACCTTAGCCAGGGTACTTTTACCGGAGCCTGTCTCACCAATAATGGCCAATGTTTGCGCCGGTGCCAAAGAGAAAGAAATGTCCTTTAATACCTGCAAAGAGTGACGCTTAATGAGCCCTTGCCGAGTGCTAAATGACTTATTCAGAGATTGTACTTTTAGGACTGGCTGCATTTTTGTTTTACCTTTATCAAAGGAAAGTGGCAGGCATAGCTGTGACCATGTGATTTACTTTGCCGCGGTGTCACCACACACTCTTTTTGCGCTTGTGGACAGCGCGGCCCCAGTCGGCAGCCAATGGGTAAATGCTGCAATGGCGGGATGGTGCCTTTTAGAGCATAAAATGGTTCTTTATGGCCTATGCCATGGCTATAATCTGGCAGACTTTTTACCAAAGCTTGGGTATATGGGTGCAGGGGCTGTTTAAAAATAGCCCGTGTTGGTCCGGCTTCCACCATTTGCCCGCAATACAGCACATGCATGGCGTGAGACCAATCAGAGATTTCTTCGAGCTCGTGAGAGATCATCAAAATCGACATATTCTTAAGCTGGTTTAATGCTTTTAACAGCCGAAAGACTTGTGCTCTAGCGGTGCTCTCAAGTGCCGTGGTTGGCTCATCAGCAATTAATAACTTAGGGCTTCTGGCAATGGCCATGGCAATCATTATTTTTTGACACATGCCCTCTGACAGCTCATGAGGATAGCTTGAACAGATACTTTTATCGTCTCTGATCCCCGCTTTATGAAGCAGTGCTTTGACTTTTTCTTTACGGGCTTTACGACGCTGAAAAAAACCACCTTTGAGCACGCTGTCGGGAATAGACTCAGCCACCTGATCGAAGATAGTGGCCGTAGGGTCAAGACTCCGACTTGGCTCTTGGTAAATCATGGCAATATCTTGGCTTACCAACTTACGACGTTTCTCTGGGGATAAGCGCATTAGATCAACACCACGCCAATGCATTCTGTCGGCGGTGACTGTCCAACGTTGATTGAGCACACCGACAATGGCTTTAGCGATCAGGCTCTTTCCCGAACCCGATTCACCGACTAACGCGTGCACTTCACCTTCTTTTAAGCTTAGGTTGACCCGGTCTACCGCGCGAATAACGCCATCTTCCGTTCTCAGCTCTATAGTTAGGTTTTTAATGTCGAGTAATTGCATTAGTCGGCCTTTCTTTGCTTTAACGCTTCTCTTAGACCGTCACCAACCAGATTGGTTGACAGTACCGCTAGAAATAGTAACGCGCCTGGTAAGCCCACTGTCCATGGCGCTAAATAGATTAACGATAAGTTCTCAGCCAAAATAGCGCCCCATTCCGTTGACGGCGGTTGCGCCCCTAATTTCAAGAAACCCAGCGCAGAAATATCAAGTATGGCAGTTGATAATGCCATGGTGAAAATAACCACAATGTGTTCATAAATATTGGGCAAGATCCCTCGAACTAATATCTTCCAGCGACTGGCACCGTCGAGCTTAAAGGCAACAATATAATCTTTGTTGAGCTCACCAACCACCAGATTCCGAATGGAGTGAATATACTGCGGCAATAAGGCAAAAATAATGGCCCAAACGGTATTTATCAGGCCCGGGCCTAAGATGGCGATAATAATAATGGCTAACAGCAATGAAGGAATGGCCAAGGTGATGTCTAGCAGGTGATTTAAAAAGCTCGATTTTAAACCACGGCTGGCTCCGGCCAACGTCCCCAGCACCACCCCCAGCGCGGTGGTGACCAAGGCGGCTAGAATAGACAAACCAAAAGTGTAGGTGGCGCCATTCATCAACCGCGATAATAAATCGCGACCTAAGTCGTCGGTACCGAGAATAAAGCGGACATCCCCTTGTTCATGCCATGATGGCGGTAATAACAGCGCATCGGCATGTTGCTGATTGACACCATAGGGGGCAATCAAGGGCGCTGTCACGGCTAATATGGTAAGACCCAAAAATAGCCACAACCCGACCAAGGCAACGTGATTACCCCGAAACTTACGCCACAACCGAAACAGCGGTGAGCGGTTCGACTCTTCACTGTATAAACTAAACTTTGCCATGAGCTTGGTTCCTTGCCAGTGGGTCGAGGGCTGAATGGATGGTATCGGCTAGCATATTGGCAATAATAACAAAAAACGACACCGCCAGAAGACCCCCTTGAATAGCAGGGTAGTCGCGTTGGTAGATGCTATCGATGAGCCAGCGGCCAATGCCGGGCCAAGAGAAGATCACTTCGGTGATCATCGCCAAGGTGATCAAGGTACTAAACTGTAGGCCGATTTGTTTTATCACCGGTAACAGGGCGTTGCGCAGGGCGTGATGGACAATAAGTTGGCTGCGGTTTAGGCCCTTAGCACGAGCTGTTTTGATGTAGTTTTGCTCTAGCACCTCGAGCATGGAATCGCGAGTAAAACGGATTAATACCGTGGTGGGATACATGGCCAATACGATGGTTGGTAAGGCTAAGTGATGAACGGCATCCCAAAATGCAGCGCCACCATACGGGAAGCCTTGAAGATAAATATCCAATAGCAGTAAATTGGTTAGAGGCTGTATTTCATAGAGCAAGCCAATGCGGCCAGACATTGGAAACCAGCCTAAGCCGAGGCAGAACGCCATAATTAGTAATAACGCCAGCCAAAACACAGGAATTGAGAAACCCATTAAACTTAAGGAGTTGATCACTCTGTCAGGCCACTTTTTGTAATAGGCACTGGCAATAATCCCGCCAGGTACGCCTACGATAACCGAGACGCTCAATGCATATAAGCACAGCTCTAAAGTGGCAGGGAAAAACAACTTAACGTGATCCAGTACTGGCTGCCCAGAAGACAGCGACAGCCCCCAATCGCCCTCAAACATCCGCGTCATAAAGGCCAGATACTGCACCAAAATATTGTCCTCGATGCGGTACTTGGCTATCAGCTCTTGGGTTTGCGCATAGCTTGAGTTCATTTCGCCACTAAAGTTGGTGACCAACTCGCCAGGGAACAAGTAGTTCAACGAAAAGGTAAACAGGGTCAAAGTAAACAGCATAAAGAGCAATAAACTTAACCGCCGCAATGCATACTTTACAACCATGACTATTTCCTCCGAGCTTCAGCCAGCGAGATACCACCAAAGGGTCGCAGTGCCACCCCCTTGATATCGGTACTGGTGGCTTGGAATCTAAGGCCATGGGCAATGGGCACTAAGGGCAGCTGCTCAATCACCATTTGCTGCGCTAAATGATAATAATGTTTGCGCTGCTCCATATCATTGGTGTCTAGAGCTTGGGTTAGAAGCAAGTCAAACTCTGGGTTACACCAATTGGCTGGGTTTTTACCGCTAAAAGTGGCAGTACAACTGAGTAAAGGGCTAAAAAAGTTGTCTGGATCTGGGGTGTCGGCGGCCCAGCCTAATAAAACGCTGTCGTGTTCATGGCGGCCAACACGCTCTAAGAAAGTATTCCACTCGTATTCTACGATGCGAGCCCGAATGCCAATTTGGCGTAAGTCACGTTGGATAAGCTCAGCCATCTTTCTGGCATTCGGGTTATAAATCCGCGACACCGGCATGGCCCACAAGGTCATATCAAAACCCTCTTCAAACCCGGCTTGCCGGAGTAAGGCTTGCGCTTTTTCTGGGTTGTAAGTGGGCATCTGCGCTTGTTTTTCAAATGCCCAAGAAGACGGCGGAAGCATGGAGTTGGCGCGAATGCCATTGTTATAAAATACCGCTTGCATGATTTTCTCAAAATCGATGCTATGGGCCAGGGCGCGGCGCACCTGAGGGTTATCAAAAGGTGGCTTTTCGGTGTTAAACGCCCAGTAGCCAATGTTTAGGTTGGCTGCTTTTTCCACTTCGATGTCTTGTCGCTGCTCTAACACACTGAGCTGGGTAGCGCTGGGGTGAGCGGTGATATCACATTCTTTGGTCAACATCTTGGCAATGCGGCTGGTGCCATTGGTGGTAATATCATACACCAATTGCTCCAAATGCACGGGGTGTTTCCAGTAATCGTCATGACGATAATAGCGGATCAGGTTATCGCGCAAAAACTCACGGTATTTGTAGGGGCCGGTGCCCACGGGCTTGCTATCAAAATCCGCTTTGCGCTCTTGTGCTACTAATTGCTCGGCGTACTCTTTAGAGAGAATAACAGCAAAATCGGTGGCAATGTTAGACAAGAAGCTGCTCTCGGCATTAAACAGTTCAAACCGCACGGTGTAATCATCAATTTTTCGCACTCGGCGGATCAACTGATCCAAACCAATGCTTTGAAAATAAGGATACTCGGCATCACCAACAAAATGGTAGGGGTTATAAACATCAAACAAGCGGTTAAACGAGAACACCACGTCGTCAGCATTCATGTTGCGGCTGGGGGTGAAGTACAAGGTATCGTGAAAGCTGACGTCTTGGCGTAGGGTAAAGGTAAAGGCCTTGCCGTCGTCACTCACTTGCCAGCTAGTGGCCAGTTCGGGCTGAAATTCACCGGTGTTGGGGTCAATACTGATCAAGGTATCGTACAATTGATTGGCGATAATATCTATGGTTGAGCCGGTCGTTGTCACCTGAGGGTTAAACGAAACGGGATTCGCCTCTGCACAATACACCAAACCTTGGGATTGGTTATTGACTTTGTTTGGTGGTGCCTCGTTACAGCCAAATAACGCCGAACAAAGCACCCCAAAAAACAATTTTCGCACCGCTATGCCTCTTGTTTTTGGTTTTGATCTAACAGGTTGTATTTTTTCAAATAACCTCTTAGTTGATGATACGTCAAACCGAGGTTTTGTGCAGTCTTCTTTTGATTAAATTGGCTAAATTCCAGCGCTTTTTGCAACAAGGAAATTTCATAGTCATTGGATAGCGATTTCAAGTCGCAAGGAAAGTCGAATTCGAGTGCTGGGCTTTCGGTCACGGCTTCATCCGTCGCGGCAACGGTTTCAGTGGGTGTTTGCACCACAGTTTGTGGTTGCGGCGCTTTGATCCGTTGACTTGGACGGTAAGGACTGGCAAACGGGTCGAAGATGATTTCATGGACCGGAATTTGGTCGTTGCCGTGACGGTATAAGCTGCGTTCGATGACATTTTTCAGCTCACGAACATTACCAGGCCAAGGGTATTCTAATAGTTTTTCCGTGGCTTTGCGGGTAAAGCCACTGAACAGCTCCCACTCCAGGTCACGTGCCATGTTTATAGCAAAGTGCTCGGCTAATAATAAGATATCTTCTTTTCTGGCCCGCAGTGGCGGGAGTGTGATGACATCAAACGCCAGCCTATCGAGTAAGTCATGACGAAACTCGCCGGCATCAGCGAGGCTCGGTAAGTCTTCGTTGGTGGCGCAGACCAAACGGGTATCCACCTTGACCGTTGATTTACCGCCGACACGTTCAAACTCGCCATACTCAATCACTCGCAACAGTTTTTCTTGTACCATGGCAGAGGTGTTGGCCAGCTCATCTAAAAACAAGGTGCCGCTGTTGGCGCGCTCGAAACGGCCCTCATGGCGTTTGCTAGCGCCAGTAAAGGCACCACTTTCGTGGCCAAACAACTCACTTTCGAGTAAGTTTTCGTTTAGTGCGGCGCAGTTGAGTTTGACGTACTCTTGATCCCAGCGCTCTGATAAGTAGTGCAGACGTGCGGCGATCAGTTCTTTACCAGTACCGCGCTCACCTATGATCAAGACGGGCTTCTCTAATGGCGCCAGTTGTGAGACCTTATCGAGCACCGCTAAAAAGCTATCGGATTGGCCCAGTAAATTATCCTGTTGACGAAATCGGCTCATATTGCCTAACTCTTAGTGTTTTTTACTAATTACTAGTGTATTTCAAAAATGAGGATAACTAAAGGAGTTTTAAAATATAAATAAATTACTGATATATATAAGGAAATGTTTTTGATAAAGTTGGCAAGCTATTTGATACATAGCTAGTAAGCAATTTAGCTATTAACCAAAGAGGTAACCACTATGGGAATTTTCTCACGTTTTGCAGACATAGTGAATTCTAATATCAATGCGATTTTGGATAAAGCGGAAGACCCAGAAAAAATGGTTCGCTTGATTATTCAAGAGATGGAAGACACCCTTGTCGAAGTAAGATCCACTTCAGCGAAAACATTGGCTGAGAAAAAAGAGCTGACACGCCGCCTTGAGCAACTTCAAGCTCAGGTTGATGATTGGCAGCAAAAAGCAGAGCTTGCGTTAAGTAAAGAGCGTGAAGATCTTGCCCGCTCAGCACTTTTGGAAAAGCAAAAATCAGCAGACGATGTTGCGGCACTTGAGAAAGAGCTGGAGCACGTTGATACCCACATCGAAAAGTTGCAACAAGAAGTCAGTACTTTACAAGATAAGCTGGCAGACGCCAAAGCGCGACAAAAAGCCATTGTGCTACGTCAGCGTTCAGCCGAGTCGCGTCTTGAAGTGAAAAAGACTCTAGACAGCAACAAAGTAGACGATGCTTTGAATCGCTTTGAGCGCTTTGAAAGCAAAATTGATGGCTTGGAGTCTCAAGTTGAGTCATACGACTTAGGTAAGAAGAGCCTGTCTGATGAAATCGCCGATTTGCAAAAGAATGAAAAAATCGACGATGAACTTGAACAGCTGAAAAAGAAAATGGCTGGCAAGTGAAAATAACCGCACCTACTGTCATGGTAGGTGCATACTTACTACAATAATAACAAGCCCAGTTGAAGGCAGGAGAAGAGTATGTTTGATCCAGAATTATTAATGGCACCATTGATTATTTTTATGGTGATAGTGGCTCCGCTTTGGCTTATTTTGCATTACCGCAGTAAGAAGCAAGTGAGTCAAGGTTTGAGTGAACATGAGCACCGCCAGTTAATTGAACTTGCTAATAAGGCAGAGAAAATGGCAGAGCGCGTAGAAACGCTGGAAGCCTTGCTTGACCAAGAGTCACCGCAGTGGAGACGCAAGTTATGAGTAGAATGAGACGAGAACTGTATCGCGACCCCAGTCGCGGAAAAATAGCAGGGGTTTGCGCCGGCTTAAGTGATTACTTTAATATGGAGTTGTGGCTGGTACGAATTTTATTCGTGACGGCGGTGTTGTTATCTGGTGGTCCACTATTTGTGGTTGCGTATGTCGCTTGTTGGTTTATCTTAGACAAACGTGAAGCTCAACCTGAAAAGTCCAGTCATGATAAAGACGAGGACCGCGTCTCAGTAAAGTTTAAGGTATGGCAAAAAGGTGAGCCACCACGTCAGGCGCTGTTTGATTTAAAAGACAGATTAGGGCGCTTAGACAACCGTATTCAAAGTATGGAACGCTACGTTACTTCACCAGAGTTTACGGTGAGCCGAGAAATAGACAAGCTATAAGGCGGTCAGCCCGCCTTTAGCATTTTTAGAGGGGATACATTTAACCGATGACCAAATCAGGCTTTCGCCCCCCAACATCCATAACAAAACTAAAACAACATGCCAAAAAAACGCTCCACCGCTCCTTTGATAAGCACGTAAAGCTTGCCGTTACCGGCTTCAGTGGCAGTGGTAAAACCGCGTTTATTACCGCCTTAATTAAGCAGCTGACGACCCAAGCCGAACGCCAAAACTTGCCGTTTTTTGATGTCGTGAGTGAAGGTCGCTTGGTGGCGTGCCGCACCGAACCACAACAAGCTTTGGTGGTACCAACCTTCGACTATCAAGAAGCGGTAAGTTGCCTTTTGCAAGAGCAGCCCAGCTGGCCGCCTTCGACTAAACGTATTAATACCCTCACTTTGGCATTTAAATATACCAGTCAACGGGGCTTAAAACAGCATCTGGCACAAACCCACACCCTGTACCTAGAGTTATATGACTACCCCGGTGAGTGGTTAATGGATTTGCCCTTACTGAAAATGGATTATCGGCAATGGTGTGAACAACAGCTTGCACTGTTAAATAAGCCGAAATACCGGCCGTATGCCGCTGAGTTTTTGCAGCAAGTTAATCAGTTTGATAGCCAAGCTGAGGTTAATGAAACACAGCTAAAGACGCTGGCAGAGCAGTATCACCAACTCTTACACACTTTGCAAAGTAATACGCGGTTATCGAACCTGCAGCCTGGCCGCGCCTTGATCCCAGGCGATCTTGCCGGAGCCCCGGTGTTACTGTTTTTCCCGCTGCCATCACACCCTGAACAAGGGGCGGAAAACAGTCAATATAAGCAACTCGAAGCACGTTTTGAAGCCTATAAGAAGCAGGTGGTTACGCCATTTTATAAAGACTATTTTTGCCAATTTGATCGGCAAATTGTGTTAGTGGATCTGTTGGCCAGCCTTAACGATGGTTACGACACCTTAAAAGAACAAGAGCATGCCCTAAAACATGTGTTAGGGATGTTTGCCCATGGTAAAAGTGGCTTTTTATCGCGGTTGCTGAGCCCCAAAATTGATAAAGTATTGTTTGCTGCCAACAAGTGCGATGGTGTTCTTAGCGAACAGCAGAGTAACCTCACTCGACTATTGAACTCAATGTTAGCGGACAGTGCCAATGAGCTTAGGTTTAATGGTGTGGCGGTGGATACCATGTCGATTTCATCGGTGCGCAGTGTGGAGTCAAGAAGTGTGCAAGATGGTAAGCACAAGTTGCAATGCATTTATGGTAAACCCGTTGGTGAAACCGCGTTTATTAATTATGCTCCGCCCATTCCTCCGGATCATATCCCCGCGGCAAGTCATTGGCCCGAAGGGGGCTTTGAGTTCCTCGCGTTTGAACCGCTGGTGGCCAAGCAAGGGGCGTTGTCTCATATCCGCCTCGATCACGTGATGCAGTTTTTGATCGGAGATAAATTACGATGAGTGAACAGCCAAACAACTATAACGGCTCTGGCAGGCGATTCGAGGCCGAGCCTGAAGTTTCAGAGCACAAGGATCAGCATCAAGGTCAGATTTTACCCGCTGACATTAGCCAAACCAACCACGATAGCACGACGGATGCGCCCGAAATGCCAAAAATTGAGCGTGTTTACGAACCAGCTTGGCGCTTTGGCATAAAGCAGCTGTTTGTTGTTTCTTTACTGCTATTAATTGTGGTCGAGGCTGGAGTGACCTTAGTAACCAGCTTTGAAGAAAATATCGTTCTGTTTGCGCTGTATGCCAGCGTACTAACTCTGGGATTGTTGGCGCTGTTTAAGTTTTTAGTCTCAGAAGTCATGGCGCTTAGGCACCTAAAGCGTCATCAACAACATAAAATTGATGCTCAACGGTTATTGCAAAGTGACCAAATCGGTGAAGCAAAAGAGTGGTTGAAGCCGCTGCTTCGAGTTCACCCAAAAGAGAAAGTCGCCGAGTTTAAAGCCGCATTGCAACCGCACCACACGGATAAAGAAGTCATCGCGCTGTATGAAAAGTCACTGCTAAACGACCAAGATGCCCAAGCAAAAAAGCTGATCCAAGAACATGCTACCACTTCGGCACTGTTGGTGGCCTTGAGCCCAATGGCGCTGGTGGATATGTTGGCGGTATTGTGGCGCGGTGTGGTGCTGGTGGAAAAGATCAGCAAACATTATGGTATTCGGCTAGCTTATCGTAGCCGCATCACGCTCTATAAAATGCTGCTCAAGCAGATGGTCTTTGTTGGCGCCAGTGAGCTGCTTAGTGATTTGGCTGCCACCAGTGTTGGTGCTGAGCTATTAGGTAAACTCTCCACTCGCTCGGCACAAGGGCTCAGTGCGGGGATCTTTACTGCGCGCCTTGGCTACAAGGCGATGGAGCTTTGTCGTCCACTCCCGCGTTTGACCCATAAACAAAGCTTACTGAAAAGCGCCATTTCGTCTTTGCTTGAAGTGTTATTGAAGCGCACCACCAAGTCAGCTGAGAAGTGAGTATAAAGCTCGTTTAAACAAAAAGTTAAGGGCCGCTAAAATGGCCCTGCTATTGCTCTCAGTACAATGGTCGGCAACTATTTTATACACTTGTGCTAGCAAAAAATGCCAGCAACTTAATCGTAACTAGCCGTCTGCCCATCTGGCATGCTTGTTTATTATCACCGTCTGCAATAAATAGTTAATACACAAGCAATTATAAATAAAATCAGCAGGCAAGTATGAAAAAGTTAAAAGACGACAGTCAATGTATTCACGGTCCCAACCATTTCGACGACCCCCATGGCGCATTAACTTCTCCGTTATATCAAACATCGACATTCCACTTTAAAGATGCCGCGCAAGGTGCTGCCCGATTTGCCGGTGAAGAAGGGGGATATATCTATACCCGTCTTGGTAACCCCACTACCAGAGAGCTAGAAGAAAAAGTGGCTCAGCTTGAGGGCATGGAAGATGCGGCGGCAACTGCGACGGGTATGGGCGCGGTGTCGGCTGCGGTGCTGAGCTTTTTGCAACAAGGTGACCACCTTATTGCATCTAGCGCGTTATATGGCTGCAGCTTTGCTTTATTTGCCCACATGCTGCCTAAATTTGGCATCGAGGTTACCTTTGTTGATTTGACTGACGAGAAGGCATTGCAGCAGGCGGTACAAAGTAATACCAAAATGCTGTTTGCCGAAACGCCAATTAACCCCAATATGACGGTGCTGGATTTAGCCATGCTCGGCGCGGTGGCGAAAAAGCACAGCTTACTGTTTGTTGTCGACAACACCTTTATGACACCACTGCTGCAAAAACCAGTGAACTATGGTGCGGATCTTATCGTCCACAGTGCCACTAAGTATTTAAATGGTCATGGTGATGTTGTGGCGGGGTTAGTGTGTGGCTCTAGCGAGCACATTGAAACCATCAAGTTGACGGTATTAAAAGACATCGGTGCGACAATTAGCCCGCACGATGCTTGGCTAATTAACCGCGGCTTGAAAACCTTGGCGCTACGAGTGCAGCGCCACTGTCAAAATGCTCAAGCGGTTGCTGAGTTTTTACAGGCGCACCCAAAAGTGAATCAGGTGTATTATCCTGGCCTGCCTTCACACCCTGGCTATAAATTTTTGGGTGAGCAGATGAAAGGAGCAGGGGGCGTTATTGCTTTTGAGCTAGACGGCAACCTAGAGCAAGGTGAGCGATTTATTAATTCCACTGAGCTTTGTACTCTTGCAGTTAGTTTGGGCGACCCTGAAACCTTGATCCAGCACCCGGCTTCGATGACACACTCTCCATACACCCCTGAAGAGCGTCTTGCGGCTGGAATTTCGGATGGTCTTATTCGTATTTCGGTAGGGTTAGAGGACGTCGATGATATTATCGAGGATCTGAAACAGGCATTTGATAAGATTTAAGTACAGTTAAGTTTACTAAAAATGGGGCTTTAAGCCCCTTTTTTATTGTTGTGTTTTTATAAGTTTACATTGATGTTTTGTTTGGTTTACGTTTTGGTGGTTTTGCCACTAAGGCATAAACCGCTCAACTATTACACTTTAAGTCAGTTTTACTTAGTATCAATATCACAAGTTGAAGCACTTCAGATCATCAACAGGACAGGTCGTACGTCGAACCTCAATAACATACTGAAGTGGTAAAGAGAGAGTAAATTATGGCTAAAGCAAGTAAATACGTTTCTAGGCAACCAGACGAAAATGGTTACATTGCTTGGACAGATGAAGAAAACCAAACTTGGTCAGAGCTCGTTGAGCGCCAGCTAAAATGCATTGAGGGCAAAGCCTGTGATGAATATCTTGAGGGCTTGAAGAAAATCAATCTGCCAACCGACAGAATTCCCCAGCTGAGCGAGCTTAACGAAGTCTTAGAAAAAGAAACTGGCTGGCAGGTTACGCCAGTTCCAGCACTCATCGACTTTGATGAGTTCTTCAGGTTACTTGCCAACAAGCAATTCCCAGTGGCTACTTTTATTCGCTCACGTGAAGAGTTTGATTATCTGCAAGAGCCGGATATCTTCCACGAGATATTTGGTCATTGCGCCATGCTGACGAACCCTGCTTTTGCAGAGTTTACTCACAAATATGGTCAGTTAGGGTATGCCGCCGAGAAAAAAGATCGTGTCTATCTGGCGCGTCTATACTGGTTTACGGTTGAATTTGGTTTAATGCAAACCGAAGATGGCTTACGTATTTACGGCGGTGGCATTTTATCAAGCCCAGGTGAGACTGAGTACGTTTACACCGACAAGCCTGAAATTAACCCAATGAATGTACTGAACGTGTTGCGTACCCCGTATAGAATCGACATTATGCAACCTGTTTACTATACCATTAATGGCATTGACGACTTATTTGAAATCTCAAAACTCGATATTATGTCGTTAGTGGAACAAGCAAAAGAGCTGGGGCTATTTGAGCCAAAGTTTCCCCCAAAAGAAAAACTAGCAAGTTAAGGAATGTATTAATGTCTGATTTAAGTGCACAAAAATGTGAAGCGTGTCGTGCGGATGCGCCTAAAGTATCAGATGAAGAACTGGCGGTACTGATCAAGCAGATCCCAGATTGGGTGCCAGAGGTACGCGACGGTATTATGCAGCTAGAGCGAGTTTATAAGTTTAAGAACTTCAAACAAGCCTTGGCATTTACCAATAAAGTGGGTGATATGGCTGAAGAAGAAGGTCACCACCCAGGCCTGTTAACCGAGTGGGGCAAGGTCACCGTAACTTGGTGGAGCCATTCAATTAAAGGCTTGCATAAAAACGACTTTATTTGTGCTGCAAAAACCGATGAGGTGTTCGACGCACTGTAAGTATATTGTAGAGCAGAATAAAGTGTAAAAAAGCGCAACTCTCGACAGAGGTTGCGCTTTTTTGTGGTCACGATTAGGGCATAGCAAACAGTGATTTCAAGTGGCTTTATACCTGTGAGAGCGACACTTTCTTAGCTCGCTCGATCACACCGCTATCAAAGAATGAACAAGGAGCCCATAGATGCGCGTTGGTATCAGCGAGAAAGGGAGGAATGGTTTTTAGCTGTTGTGTTGGCTTTCTTCACTCATCACACAACCCTAGCTAAACTAGATGCGAAACGAGTAGCGCTTATACTAAGAAAAATACTTTCAAAGGGTTGCAGAATGTATTTTAACCAGTTAGTTTGGTTGTGTTGCTGTTTTGGCGACGGACATCAATAAGGATAATACGATGAAACTAAAGTTAAGTAAAAGAAGTATAAAAAAGCTATCAAATGATGACAAAGTGCTAGCTACTAAAGTAACACCACAGATCGGTGGTGCTGCGCCTCCTCCTAGCCAGTATTGCATTACAGATGAGCGCTGTAACACTGGTACCTTTAAAACGTTTTACTGTCTCTAACCCGCTATAGGGCTCCAATTACGGAGCCTATTAATACCATGCCTGCCTAGTGTAAGTCGCTTTTATGTACTTTGCACAACTTGATAAAAGACAGCCTGACCCGCTCTTTGCTTCATTTCGGTTGGATTAATACAGGTCGGTTGGTTAAATACAGGTAGGGGGAGCCACGAGCCTTGGCAAATAGCGGCGCTTTAGGCGCCGCTATTGTTATTAATTTAGGAAAGTGGCAAAACGCATATGGGTCTTGCCACAACAGACTTAAGCTGTATTTAGGTAAAAGTAGGGCTAATAATGCCATTGGTCCATAAAATGGCCGTGGCAGCTAGAATAATGACTAATAAAACCAAGCCGCAGGTAACCACTGAACTGGCGTAAATAAAACCACGCTCTTCAGGAATGTGCATCAAGATGGGCACACCGGTATAGAGTAGGTAAACCGAGTAGGCCAGTGCCACCATGCCGACAGACACCACGAACCAGAGTTCGGGGTAGAATGCCGCAAACGCAGACATAAACATCGGCGTTGCTGTGTAAGCCGACAGCTCAAGGGTTTGCGTATAAGTTGGCTGAGCACCAAAAGTCACCGCCATCCAATGAGCAAGGTAAGCGAGGATAAACACCCCAACAATAAGCGCACAATACATGGCAACGCCAATCAGCAGTGCAGAGTCGTGAGTTAGGTAAACATCGTTGCCGGCACCAACACTCCAGCCTAAATAAACAGAAGAATAGTAACCCATAATGCTCGGGGTAAGAGCAATCAGTGCAATATGTGACAAACTGTAAAACATACTTTCGTGTCGGTTATCAATGGTTTGCCACTCTTCGTGTGGGTGGGCATATAGGCCCCATAAATGATTAAAGATCATAGTTAGCCCCTTATAATTAGCTTTGTACTATTTTTGTACAATTCATTTTAAGTTATGGGAGACGACTGAATTTTTGTCAAGAAAATGTCTTTAAATAGCGCCATTGTTATTTTCAGAAAGTTCTAAAAATTAACGCCAACCCTTGCCCTAGTAGTCCCTGCAGCGTCAACTTGTGTTAAAATGACACAAAGCCAGAGTATTTTATTGTTATGTTAGAAAAGTATAGAGAACTCCTCGAACCCATTAATCAGTTCTTAGGTGCGCAAACGCCGCAAACTTGGCTGGATAAAGCCAAACAAGCGGAGCATTTGCCGTTGTTGCTTATTGATCATATGCATTGTGAGCTTAAAGCGGCACAGAGCGCCGCCTTTTTGATCCGCAAATACGCCATTGACGATAATTCCGCTCAAACCTTACTGAGCTGGCTCAAGCCCTACGAAGATTTTGTTTATCGTAGTATTGGCGATGGTGAGTTTAGTGGCAGTAAAAATGAGCTTATCGGCACACTCACCGCCAAGCCGGAGTACAGCTATAACCAAGACATCTTGGATAAGATGGTGCGCTTAATCAAAGAAGAGTTGCATCATTTTGAGCAGGTGCTGGAGATTATTCGCAGCCGCCATATTGCGGTGGAATACGTGCAGGCCTCTCGTTATGCCTCGGGGATGATTAAGCACATTCGCACTTACGAGCCGGCAGCCTTGGTGGATAAGTTAATTATTGGTGCTTACATCGAAGCCCGTTCATGTGAACGTTTTGCCAAATTGGCACCTTTGCTCGATAAAGACATTGCCAAGTTTTATGTGTCATTACTGCGCTCTGAAGCACGACATTATCAAGATTACATTAGCCTAGCCGAGCAGGTCGCCAATGCCACCGACCCTAAGCGCTGTGATGTGGCGGGGCGTATTGCGTTATTTCAGCAGGTTGAAAATGAACTCATCACCAGCCAAGACAGTGATTTTAAATTTCACTCTGGTGCGCCGCTAAGCTAGCGGCCGTTAACCATTAGCGCTAAACGGGTGACAAAGGAGTTGTTGCTCACCGCTGTCGTCAACCACTAAGTATGAGCTCTGAGAGTACCAGTCACCTAACACTGTGCGTACTTTGCCGTCAGGGTAGTGGTGCACGTTCGGCCTGTGGGTATGGCCATGGATCATATTGTTGACCTGATGCTTGGCAAACATCTGGGCTACCGCCTCTTCGGTGACGTCTAAAATTTCCAGTGGTTTGCCTTTTTGATTTTCAACACTCTTGCGTCTGGCATCTGCAGCGACACGGCGGCGATACCAAAGTGGCATGGCAAGCATCAGTTTTGGCCACCACCAGCCACGACTCTTTTTACGAAACTTTTGATACGCTTCGTCCTGAGTACACATCTCGTCACCGTGCAAAATCACGGTTGGCGTACCGTATAGATCGATCACCGCTTGTTCAGGTAGTAGAGTCATGCGGCATTCGTCGGCAAACGCCTGCTTAATTAGAAAGTCGCGATTACCATGGATAAAGAAAACGGCAATATTGTGCTGCTGCAATTGCCGCAGTTTAGCAGCAATGGATAGTGCATATGGGTCGCGTTCATCATCACCAATCCATACTTCAAAAAAGTCGCCGAGAATATATAGCGCATCCACGTCCTCAGTCATGTGCTGATCCAAAAAAGCAAAAAATGCTTGAGTGATATCACTGCGTTGCTCGGTTAGGTGTAAATCGGCAATAAAGTAGGTTTTAGCCATGATCCCTCTGGAATAATTAGGCCAGCGTAGCGCTGGCCCGAAATGAAAAAAGTACGTTATTCTGCAACGTAGGCTTTTTCAATGATCACGTCTTCAAGTGGTACATCTTGGTGGAAGCCGGCAGAGCCTGTTGCTACCCCTTTGATTTTGTTTACTACGTCCATGCCTTCAACCACTTCTGCAAAGACACAGTAACCCCAACCTTGCGCTGTTTCGCTAGAAAAGTTCAGGAAGTCATTGTCATTGACGTTAATGAAGAACTGCGCGGTTGCTGAGTGTGGATCCGGTGTACGCGCCATGGCTAAAGTGCCTACTTTGTTGGCAAGACCATTATTGGCTTCATTTTTAATTGGGGCTTCAACTGGCTTTTGCTCCATACCTGGGGCAAAACCACCGCCTTGAACCATAAAGCCATCAATGACACGGTGGAAAATAGTGCCATTGTAAAAGCCGCTGTTAACGTAGTTAAGGAAGTTGGCAACCGTTTCAGGTGCTTTGTCAGCGAAAAGGTTAATGCGGATCTCGCCGTGATTTGTTTCTAAAACAACCATGTTAGTGTCCATAGTGCTAGTGATTAAAACCCTATTTTATAACAACTTTACCAAGGTGAAAAAGCTTTGCAGTAAAATCAGCAGAAAAAAGCAAAAAAGGGACGTTAAATCCCAGTTAATTGCTAGAGCCTACGCCACGCAGGTGATATGATTATCAGTAATTTTGTAAATATACCCTAAACTAGGAATTGAACTACATGTTGCAGATATTCAACACACTCACTCGACAAAAAGCCCCCTTTAAACCGCTCAAAGAAGGCAAGGTTGATATGTACGTGTGTGGTATCACCATTTATGACTTCTGCCATGTGGGACACGCTCGAACCTATGTTTCATTCGATGTGATGAATCGTTACTTACGTTACTTAGGTTACGATGTCACTTATGTGCGTAATATCACCGATGTTGACGACAAAATCATCAAAAGAGCCGCAGAAAATAACGAAGCCATTAATGACTTAACGGTGCGGATGACTAAAGCCATGCACGAGGATTTTGACGCGCTTAACATCTTGCCTGCTGATATTGAGCCCACGGTTACTGGGCACATGGATGAGATCATCGCCATGATCGAACGCTTAATAGCAAAAGGTCATGCTTATGTGGCTAAAAACGGCGATGTCCTGTTTGACGTTTCAACGTTTGAGCAATACGGCCAGCTGTCACAGCAAGACCTCGACATGTTGCAAGCAGGTGCTCGCGTTGAAGTGGCACAAGACAAAGAAGATCCGCTGGACTTCGTGCTGTGGAAAAAAGCCAAGGCTGATGAGCCATCGTGGCAGTCGCCATGGGGCGATGGTCGTCCTGGTTGGCACATTGAATGTAGCGCCATGAGCTCGAAACATTTAGGTGAGTTTTTTGACATTCATGGTGGTGGCTCAGATTTGCAATTCCCACACCATGAAAATGAAATCGCGCAGTCATGCTGTGCTAACAATGGCCGCTACGTCAATACTTGGATCCACACCGGTATGGTTCAAGTCAACAAAGAAAAGATGTCGAAATCATTAGGTAACTTTTTCACCGTCCGCGAAGTACTTAAAGCCTACGACCGCGAAACGGTGCGTTACTTTTTGATCAATGGCCACTATCGCAGTCAGTTAAACTACTCGCAAGAAAACTTGGAGCAGGCACGCGCCTCATTAGAGCGCATTTATACCTCACTGCGTGGCGTTGAGCCACAAGTGGTGGAGCTCAAAGGCAATGAGTATGTGGCGCGTTTTGAAGCGGCCATGAACGATGACTTTAATACCCCAGAAGCGTTACCGGTTATTTTTGAATTAGCCAAAGAAGTGAACCGCTTAAAAGAGACGGATCAACAAGCAGCGGCTGAACATGCTTATATTCTAATCACACTTGCTGCCGTGTTAGGCATTGCACAACAAGAGCCTGATGCCTTCTTAAAAGGCGAGCAAGACGATGACGAAGTGGCGCAAATTGAAGCACTTATCGAGCAGCGCAAGGTTGCCCGTGCCAATAAAGACTGGGCTGCGGCCGATGAAGCTCGGGATGCTCTTACTGCCATGGGCGTGGTACTCGAAGACAGCGCCGGCAAAACCACGTGGCGTAAAGCATAACCATCGCATTACTTGAAAAAGCCTTCACCCAGTGAAGGCTTTTTTTGTTACTGTGCTATCTAGACTTGTCATTCGGTGTATAAATGACCAAACTAATAAAAACAAAACAATAACCAAATCACATGATTAAACCATCTGACGTTACCCAGCTTGATATTTCTTGGCTTGAGCAAGAGCTGTTTGCGCTGGGCAAGTTTTCGTTGCAAGTGGGTGAGGCGCTTTCATTTGTTGCTGTCATCATTGCCACTTTTATTATTTCTAAACTGCTGCGTTTGGCATTTAACCGTTTAGCATCGCGCCAAGGAGTTATTCAACACACCTCTGCCTATGTGATAGGGCGGATCATTCACTATATCGTTCTGTTCATTGGTTTTATTATTGCGCTCACTGCGCTGGGCATCGAAATGACCGAGCTGGCATTGGTCGCCAGTGCCCTTGGTGTGGGCATTGGCTTAGGTTTACAGGGGCTGGTTAACAACTTTGTCTCGGGCATTGTGATGCTACTAGAAAAGTCAGTTAAAGTGGGGGACTTTGTTGAGCTGAGCGATGGCGTGGTGGGTGAAGTCATTGCCATACATATGCGCTCAACCTGGATCCGCACCAACGACAACGTCGACTTACTGATCCCCAATTCTGCCATGGTATCGAATACCGTAACCAACTGGACCATGTCGGATAAATACCGTCGCTTTCGTATTCCATTTTCGGTGGCTTATGGCAGTGATAAAGAAAAAGTGAAGCGGGCAGCACTGGAGGCAGCACGCAATGTACAGTACACCTTAGATACGCCAGGCAGAGAAATCACGGTATGGATGACAGGGTTTGGTGACAGTAGCCTTAATTTTACCTTAGGAGTGTGGGTGCAGCCCGAGCAAGTGAAGCGGCCGACGGCACTGGTGTCTGATTATTTGTGGGCCATTGATGATGCCTTTCATAAATATCAAATCGAGATCCCGTTTCCGCAACGCGATCTCCATTTGCGCAGTGGCTTCAGTGACGACAAGCTTAATTGAGTATTTTCACCACCCGTTGCGGGAAAGGAATTTCAATTTCAGCAGCTTGAATGGCGGCAAACACGGCTTTATTGATCTCTAACTTGGTTTCAATTTGTGCGGTGGTAGGCACCCAGTAACGGTAGCTTAACACCACTGCGCTGTCGGCAAAGGCCTCGATACCAATTTGTGGTTTGGGGTCGTTACTGACCTTATCGTGTTGCGTCAAAATGGCGGTTATTAGCTCAAGTGCCTGCTCATAGTCGGCATCGTAAGCAATGCCAATTTCACCTTTGACCAAAGAATTGGCAAAGGAGTTATGCAGAATTTCGCCAACAATGTGTTTGTTGGGAATGGTGATCTCAACTTTTTCTTCATTGATAAGCGTAGTGTGGCCAAGCTCTATCATTTTTACTTCGCCATTGACGCCTTTAATGCTGATGGTATCGCCAATCACAAACGGGCGTGTGGCGATAATGGCCAGACCCGCGCCATAGTTCGCCAGCATCCCTTGTAATGCCAAGCCCGCACCCAATGATGCGGCACCAATGGCAGCCACAAATGGCGTGATACTGATCCCCACCTTGCCTAACGCAATAACCACAAACATGGCGATGATCAGCACCTTAATGACATTGCCAACAAAGTTGGTCAGTGCTGGGTCTATCCGATGCTTGAGCATCACTCCTTCGGTGGCTTTTGAGAGCTTGCGTGACAGCCACAAGCCTAATAAAAAGATAACAATCGCGGCCAGGAGCTGAAAGCTATAGGTGACCAGATAGTCGCGGATCAGGTTGTAGTAGTGTTCGATTTGTTCTATTTCTTGGTTAATCAAGGTTATGGTCTCACTATAAAAAGCTTATACTTAGCCAATGATAAAGCACTGGCACCCAAAGTGCAGTGATCACGGCTGTAATGGTCATAGCGGCCGAAGCAAAAGCCCCGGCTTGGGGATGGTGTTCCATGGCGGCAGCGGTGCCAATGGCATGGCATACGATCCCTAGTGCCACGCCTTTAGCGGCATTTCCTCTGACTTGGCAAAAGGTAAGTATGTGCAGTCCGAATACCCCACCAAAAACCCCAATTAAAATCACCATAATGGCAGCAACTGCCGGGATCCCACCGAGATAGTCACTGATTAATAAGGTGATTGGCGTGGTCACTGACAATGCCGCCATGGATGCGGAAATCTCGGCGCTGGCAGCAAAAGCTTGGCACAGTAAGAAGGCCGCAGTGGTTGAGATACTGACACCTAGCCAGCTGGTAAAACAGAGCGCCACAAAGACCGGTTTAATTTGATGAAACTGACGATACAAAGGGTAAGCCAAGGCCACTACTGCAGGCTCTAATAAATAATGGATCGCCATAGTCGATTGCTGGTATGCCTGGTAGTCGCTTTGGGTTAACAGTAGCACAGCGGAGATGATGGCTATGCACAACAAAACCGGGTTAAGCAGGGCAATGGCATAGCGGCCATAGAGTCGCCTGGCGAGAAAAAACAACACTATGGTTAAAACAGCAGGGAGCACAGTATTAATCACGAAACTTAATTCTCTTTACCAGCGGAGCCAATAGCAGTAAACATAAACTGGGTAAGCCCAGTAATAACAATAACAACAGTGGCCAGCGAGTGGCGAACAGATTTAGGTGTTCAACCAGTCCCACACCGGCGGGAATAAAAAATAATGCCATGTACTTTAAAATAGGCTCGGCGGCCGGGGCTAACCACTGCGCAGGCACTAACTTAGTTGCCAGTAGTGCCAGTAGTATCAGCATCGCGACTAAGGCGGCAGGGGCCGCTAAAGCGAAGTAACTATTCACACCTTTTGCCAACAGCAAGCAGGCGAGGATGATAATAAAGCCGCGAAGAAAATAGCCCGTGGCCTTGAGCATATCAGTGAGCGCTACCTTGGTGTCTGTCATTGCTTTATTTTACCTTATGGCACTGTGTTGACCATTCTACTTTATGGCAAGGGCCACTACCACTTTGCACGTGGTCGAAACGCTTTCGCTGCGTCGCTGGTGGCGTTGCTCATGGCGATGCGCGTATTTTTACTGCATAGCAATTTGATTTGCGACCAAGTTTCTTGCCACAGCAGTTTTCTACTGGGCTGATTATAAGCGCGATTATACACTTGCTTAATGGCCGCAATGGCATCAGGTGAACGGCTGCGGTACTGAGCTAACAATTGTGCTATGCGAGCATCTGTGTCGTCGCACACTTCAGTGACTAAGCCTAATTGCTGAGCGCTGCTGGCCACAATCCGTTCAGCGGCAATGCTGAGCGCCAAGGCATTATCTTTGTTGACTAAGCCTGGCAATAACAAACTGGCTCCCATGTCCGGGCATAAGCCCCATTTTGCTTCCATAATGGCCAGCTGAGCCGTGCTTGCAGCGATGCGAATATCGGCACCCAGTGCAATATGGCAGCCACCGCCAAGGCAATTTCCTTTGATATTGGCGATCACGGGTATAGGCAGTGTTTGCCAACCTAATACCACTCGTTGTACTAAATTGGCATTACCTGGTAGCCACTTAAATAATAGCTTTACAATGCTACTGGGGCGCTTCATGACACTTTTTACATCTAACCCAGCACAAAAGTGATCCCCACTGCCTTGCAACACCACCGCAACTAAGGTGCGGTCGCGGCGCAATTGCTTTATGGTTTTATCTAGCGCCACAAACATCTCCAGCGACAAGGCATTTTGTTTTTCTGGTCGTGACAAGGTGACAAAAGCAACTCGGTCCTTGATAGAAAGTGAAATCATAAAGCAGTGTTCCTAGTGGTAGTTTCTTGTTTTAAGTAGAGTAATAACTTAAAAGCGCGGAAGATCCAACCATTAAAGTCAGCGCAGTGACATCTACCGTCATTTTCTGCCGGAATATCGTTTGCTTGTATTCATGTTTCTGTACATTTTGTTATTATTGCAGCGATACAGATAATCACAGGCAAACCGCTATGACTGCAAGACTTTGTTCCGTTGAGGAAGCAACCCATCAGGCCTACGATATTTTTCTTGAGTTGGCACCAGAAAATCTCGAACAGCATGATATCGACATGTTTAATGAACATCGTGAAGACCGCGGTTTTATCGAGGAAAGTGAACCCGATAGCAGTTGGGATGAGGTGACCAGCTACGCCCAAGAGGCGGAGCCTGAGCATTTTATTCAAGTGTTGGTGGGAATTGAGTTTGATGACAGCGATCAGGTATACGCGAAGATTTTAATCAGTCGCGATCTCGATGCCCCGTTTTGTCACATTATCTGGAAAGATTCCTAAGTTAACCCAATAACTAAGCAGTAATTTGTGCAGTACCTTAATTATTTATTCGCGAGCTTATTAGTAATCACTGCAAACGTGGCGCTGGCCGCCGACCCGTTTGAAGACTTTCACGACTATGGCAAGTTACCCGATGATGAAATTCACACTTTGCATCAAGGTGAGTTGTTGTATGGCGATGTAGAGTTTGGCTTTATTGTTAACAAAGGCAATACCGAGAACACCGCATTCAAACTAAAGAGCAATCTTTATCAAGACTTTACTCATTGGCGTAACCAGTTTAAGTTCGACGGCTTGTACCGTCGTGAAACGGATGCGCAAACGGGCGAAGAAGACGTGTCGGCGTCGCGTTATTTTGGCTCTGCGCAAGGAAATTATAAACTGGGCAGTGATAACGCGTCGTTCTTTATTTATGGTGATTACGAGCGCGACCAATTTAACGGTAAAGAATACACCGCGACGTTTGCATTAGGGTATGGTAATCGGGTATTTGAAGGGCGTAAAAACACCGTGGATATTGATATTGGCCCGGGTTTATCCATCTCTCGCATTGATGATGAAACCGAGCTGGCAGCGGGGCAACGTCGCACCGAGCAAGGTCAATTATTACGTTTGGCGTTGCAATGGCAGCGTAATGTTTCAGCGCGCACGCGGTTTAATCAAGACATTAGTTACGAACAATCGCTGTCAGGACTCAACTCCAGGTTGTTATCGGAAACGGCGTTAGTGACTCAAGTATTAGGTGGCATAGCGTTGAAATTTGCCTTTATTTACCGCTACAACTCAAAGCCAGAAGAAGATAAAGAGAAGGTGGATACTGAGCTCAGTGCCACGTTAGTGTATAGCTTTAATTAGAGAAAAAACATGTATAAAAAAGTTCAGTTTGCGTGGGTTATTTGGCTGTTTGTGGCCTTTATTGCTGGCATTACTTTGTTAGCCATCTACCTCACCGGCTACAATCCTGCCTATGTTGGCTTTTTGGTGCTACTGGCAATCGTGGCGTTTATTTTTTATGGCTTAACCGTTGAGGTTGACCCAGAGCGTGAAACGCTAAGCTGGTGGTTTGGCCCTAAGGTAGCCAAGGTTACCTTGGCATTTGCTGATATTGACTACGTGCAACCTGTTACCAACTCGCTGCGTCATGGCATTGGTATGCGCATTAGCACCGATGGTTGGGTGTATACAGTGGCTGGCTTTAAGGCTTTAGAGGTGGTGATGAAAGATGGCACCAAATACCGGGTTGGTACCGCAGATCAAAGTAATCTCGTCGCGGCCATGGCCAGTAAGCAACAAAAAAGCGCTGAATAACATCAGCGCTTTTTAGGCTCAACAATAGCTGTGCTTAGTGTTCGTGACCGCAGCCACCTTCACCGTGAACGTGGCCGTGTGCTTGCTCTTCCGCTGTCGCTTCACGAACATCAACCACTTCAACATCAAAGTTTAAGGTGATCCCCGCCAGTGGGTGGTTACCGTCAACAATGACTTCATCGTCTTCGATACCAACGATCACGACAATTTGCTCGCCGTCGTCAGTGGTTGCTCTAAATTGCATGCCCACTTCGATTTCCATGCCATCAAACATCGCTTTTGGCACCGCTTGCGTTAGCTCGTCAAAGCGCTCGCCATAGCCTTCTTGTGGCTCAACGGTAATACTGAATGTATCACCGGCTTGCGTACCTTGTAGCGCATCTTCAAGTCCAGGGATCAAGTAACCAGTGCCAAGCATGGCTACGATTGGCGCATCGTCAAAGGTGCTGTCGATGGTATTTTTGTCTTTGTCTTGCACTGAGTAATGAATTGTCACTACTGAGTTTGGGGCAATAATCATGTGCGATCCCGTTAATCGTTTTCTAAAGAATAAGGTAGAGGCTGAATCGTAAGACTCACCTCAGGTGTATTTTTCGCCCTAAGTACCGCATCTGCCGCCGTGTCGTTAGGCATAACGGCCAATGCATAATAGGTGCTATTGCTTTTATCAAAGCATTGCTGAATGACTTTTCCACCGCGACGCCAGTTATCACCGACTTGCAGTTCCAGATCAGACTCTTGTAATGGCGCATCGGCGCTGCCGCTAACTACAAACATAGCGCGTTTATTCTTGCCAAGGTAGCGCATTCTCGCCACGGTCTCTTGACCAGTATAACAGCCCTTTTTGAAGCTAATGCCATTCAATGCTTGCAAGTTTACCATTTGTGGCACGAACTCGTCGATGTGTTCAGCGTTTAACTGTGGCTCAGCGGCTAAAATTGCAGCAGCGATAAAGGGGCTTGGATCATCTTCCAGTGTTATATCGTCGCCTAATGCAAGGTCATCAAAGGCGATTACAATGAAGCGCCCCGGTGCCACCCGCAGTAGCTTACCTGCAGTTACGTCAAAGGCAGTGGCGCTGCTGTTTGGGTCTTGCTGAAAATGACTAAGCAACTGGCCCTCATCTTCACACAGTAAGCCAAATACGTGGCAGTTTGGTGCCGTAATATCGACTTTGGCAAACACGCCATATTTTTGTAGCTCTTTCAGTGAGGCTTGGGTTTCGGCTTCGCTGCTCAATAACACGTAATCGTCTTGATAGCGCGTCAGTCGCGCAACTGACCATAGCTTGCCTTTGGGGCTACAATGACCTGACCACATGAAGTTATCGTCTTTGATAAGGTTGATGTCTTGGGTAACCTGACCATGCAGGTAACTTAATTTATCTTGCCCTGAAACACGAATAACCGCCATAGGTAGCTTGAAAGCACGAGCAATTGACATAATGTTGATCCCTATTAAAGTGTTTTCGTAATAGTATCTTAAAATCAGATGTGGAGATAGTTAGCGGGCTTTTCAATAACCCATCAGAAATGGTTTTGTGGTATAAAGTAAGTCGGTTAAGTATAATTTTAAAATCTTTTAATTGGGGTTGAATGATTTATGGTGGAATTGCTGCCAAAAGCTCGAGTAAAGTGGGCGTGTCGCCGTGGCATGCTGGAGTTAGATGTGATCTTAGGGCCGTTTGTTGACGAAGCCTACGATGCACTGACGGACGAAGGTAAATATGTGTTTCAACGCTTAGTGACGGTGGAAGACCCTGACTTATTCGCTTGGTTTATGGGTCACGAAGAATGCCCTGATCCAGAGCTTAGACAAATGGTTAAACTGATCCTTGACCGTATCCGCGTCTAGAATTGAATTTCATAATAACCAACAGAGCCATAAATTTTTTGTGGTTCTGTTTACCTGCCTTGCCCTGATCACCTTCGTCATATTGCCACAGCTATGGTGGCTGATTGTTCCGCTTTACACCAGTTGCGCGTTAGCATGTTGGCGCTACTACAGCCAGAGAACGCCAAAAACCGGCTCGTTGCTGTTATTACCAGAAAAAGCCTATATGGAAGTACACTGTGAGAGCCAGTTGTTCAAAGGGCAGCTACTGCGGTCCACTCTGTGGTTCGATAGTCTATTAGAATGCCATATTTGCAATAGCCAGCAGCGAACCACCAAAGTGATGCTGCACAAAACGGCTGTGGCTCCCAGCGATTGGCGCATCTTGTGCAGAATGGCCAACTTATACAGTGGTAAGGCGCCAGAACAGTAGTGGTAAAATAGCAGCGCTAGCCGCGCTGCCATTGCGGCCTCTAGGCTTTAGGTGTCAGCATCGTGGGCTTGGGCTCCGCTGCCATTTCGGGGTAATCAATGGTGTAGTGTAATCCGCGGCTTTCTTTTCGTTCTAGGGCGCAGCGAATAATAAGCTCAGCCACTTGCACTAGGTTTCGAAGCTCCAATAAGTTATTACTGACCCTAAAGTTGGCATAGTAATCATGGATTTCTTGTTGTAATAGTTCCACTCGACGCAGTGCTCTTTCGAGGCGCTTTGTGGAGCGCACAATGCCGACATAGTCCCACATAAAGAGTCTTAGTTCATGCCAGTTATGGGTGATCACCACTTCCTCATCGGAGTTACTGACTTGGCTTTCATCCCATGCCGGTAAAGGCGAGGGTACTGAGGTATTAGGCAATTTGGCGAGAATATCTTTGGCCGCCGCATGGGCAAACACAATGCATTCGAGCAAGGAGTTACTGGCCATGCGATTCGCGCCATGAAGGCCGGTATACGCCACTTCACCGATGGCATACAGGTTGTCGATGTCGGTGCGGCCATTAAAGTCGGTCATAACGCCACCACAGGTATAATGCGCAGCAGGTACCACCGGAATAGGCTCTTTAGTGATATCCAGCCCTACGCTTAAGCACTTGGCATAAATGGTGGGAAAATGCTCGATGATAAACTCTTTATCTTTATGGGAGATATCGAGGTAAACGCAATTAGCACCTAAGCGTTTCATCTCATAGTCAATGGCTCTGGCGACTACGTCTCTGGGTGCCAGTTCCTCGCGCTCATCAAAGTCAGGCATAAAACGCGAACCATCTGGGCGCTTTAATAGTGCCCCTTCGCCACGCATTGCTTCGGTGATAAGGAAGTTTTGCAGCTCTGGATGATAGAGGCTGGTAGGGTGGAACTGATTAAACTCCATATTTGCGACCCGGCAGCCCACCCGCCAAGCCATGGCAATGCCATCGCCAGAAGAAACGTCAGGGTTGGAAGTGTATAAATACACCTTACTGGCACCGCCGGTGGCTAATGCGACAAATTTAGCGGTAATGCTTTCAACGCGATCCGCTTGGCGATTATAAACATACACACCCTTAATGTTGGCCTCTGTCGCTGCTTTGTCTTTGACCAGATCGATGGCGTTATACTGCTCCAATAAAGTGATCTTAGGATGCTGCTGCACTTGGCTGATTAAGGTGGTTTGCACGGCTTTGCCTGTGGCATCTGCAGCATGCAGAATGCGGCGGTGGCTGTGACCTCCTTCGCGAGTTAAGTGAAAGCGTTCTTTGCCTTTGCTGTCCACTTCCATATCGAATGGCACGCCTTGCTCAATCAGCCAGTCTAAACAATGCTTCGCATTTGAGGCGGTGTAGTGCACGGCTTCGCGATCGCACAAACCCGCTCCAGCCGCCAACGTATCTTCAACATGAGATTCAATGCTGTCATTTTTCTTGTCAAAAACGGCGGCAATACCACCTTGGGCATATAACGTAGAGCCTTCTTTTAAAGCTCCTTTGCTTATCACAGTGACATCGCAATGGTTTGCCAAGGACAGCGCCAATGACAACCCGGCAGCACCGCTACCAATAATGACCACATCAGCGTGATGGTGAATGTTGTTTTTCATATTTGAAGATCTTCGCTGTTTTTGCGTTTAATTCTGCTATTTATATCACATCTGCTATCATAGGAGGCAGAGAGTTTGCACCCATATGCATAACAGCCACGGACAAATAAATATCGGCTGTTGCTGCCAACCATTGCAAGCGGTTGCCAGCGACAGTAAATACGCAAAGGTGACTGAATTCGTTTATTTTAAAAAAAAATACAAAAAAACAGAACTTTTTATTCAGTACCCAGTCAGAGTAGCTGTAAATGATGGCAACTAGAGATATGTTAGAACAACAACAAGAGGAGTACCGGCTCGAATGAGCGAGCAGGAGTTAGATCTAGATATAGTTAAACGCGTTCAGCAGGGAGATAAAAACGCATTCAACCTGTTAGTTGCCAAGTATCAAAATAAAGTCGCAGCGCTGATTTCACGTTATGTTGCAAATCAAGGCGATGTGGCGGATGTGGCACAGGAAGCGTTCATTAAAGCATACCGAGCGTTGCCTAACTTCAGGGGCGAAAGCGCATTTTATACTTGGTTGTATAGAATAGCGGTTAACTGTTCAAAAAATTACTTGGTGGCGCAGGGTAGAAAGCCGCCAGCCAATGACGTAGATGCGGAAGAAGCAGAATTTTATGACGGTGCAGATCAACTGCGCTCCAACGCTTCTCCAGAAAATCTACTTCTGAGCGATGAGGTTAAAGCGGTTATTTTCAAAACCATAGAGTGCCTCCCTGACGATTTAAAAACCGCCATTACACTGCGGGAAATTGAAGGGATGAGCTATGAAGAGATCGCAGTAATAATGGACTGCCCAGTAGGTACGGTCCGTTCGAGAATTTTTCGCGCAAGGGAAGCGATAGATAATAATTTGAACCCATTAATAGGTGAGTCTTAATATGGCACAAGCGGAAAAACCAGTGACAGAGGATATAACTACGTCACGTATTTTTGACGGTGATTTGTCACTTAATGCCGACACTGACGCGCAGCTAGACCGAGAAAAGTTTGCCCGTTATGCATTGATTGGTGATGCCATGCGCAGCGAGCAACAAGCTACGCCAAGCATTGATATAACCCGTAGTTTTGCCGCGGCACTCGAGCAAGAGCCGGCCCACAACGAAGTGGCAACACCACAAAGCGAAAAGCCAAACAGCAATGTAATTACCATGAGTGCTTGGCGTAAGCCCTTTGCCCAAGTGGCAATCGCGGCGAGTGTGTCTTTATTTGCTATCTTGGGTGTGAATACCTTAAGTGGTACTGCGCCAACCCCTGCAAACGAGCACTTACAGCTGCAATCCACACCACTAACAGGTGGCGTATCGCCAGTGAGCTTGTCGTCGGAGCCTGCCTTAGAAACCGCTTCTAAAGGTATTCGCGAATTGCAACAGCAGCGCATTGGTGCTTTGGTATTAGAGCATCAAAGGCAATCTCGTATGGCTTATGCCATTCAGCAGTCATCAAACACAAAAACGGCTGACCAACAAGAGGACAAAGAGCAGTAAATGAGAGCACTGTTATTTGTAGTTAGTGTATTTTTCTCGAGTGGTTTATGGGCCAGTGATGGCCTATCGGCCAAACAACTGTTAAAAGACATGGCCACCGCGGTTCATCAGCGCAATTTTGACGCTTCTTTTGTGGTGGTCAAAGGCAAATCAATGGAGCCTTATCGCTGGCTGCATGGCAACCAAGATGGCGTTGAGGTCGAGCTGTTGAGTTTACTCAATGGCGCCGGTTTGGAGATGATCCGCATTGGTGATAACGTCACTTACTTTGAGCCCCAGTCTGAGCCTTACACCATTCAAACCGACTCCATTGCCGGTCCCATTCCTGAAGTATTATTCAAAAACATTGAGTCGCTGAAGCGCAGTTATGATTTTGTGCTCGGTGGCAAAGGCCGTATTGTTGACCGTCCTGCACAGTTAGTACGGTTAGAGTCTAAAGATGACAGTAAATATAACTACTGGTTATGGATTGATACTGAGTCATCGCTACTGTTGAAATCGGCCTATGTAAATCAGCAAGGTGAAATGCTTGAGCAGTTGCAATTAACTCACATTAGTGTGACCGAGTCGCCTGCCGAGCAGTTACAAGAGCTTGCCGAGAAACAATTTCCAGCGCCGGTGTCTGGTCTACTTACCGAGCTGGAAACAACGGGCAAAAATAATTGGCAAATTGGTTGGTTACCTGAAGGCTTTGAGCTGTTAAAATCAGACCGCCATAAGTTAGATTTAAACAATGAGCTGGCGGATTACTACCTGTTCTCAGACGGTTTGGTGGATATTTCGGTGTTCGTGCAACGGCCGTTGCCGGGGCAGCGCCCAAGCGGCGCGCTATCATCTGGCGCCACCACAGTGTATGTGCATAACACCAATGCCTTTGATGTATCCGTGGTAGGTAAAATTCCAGCGATGACCGCCAAAGCGATTGCAGAATCCGTTAAAAGACCACTATGATTGAACAAACATTGACGGTCGCGGCCATAAAAGGCGCGACCGTTTATTTAGAAGCAGAAGCAAAACCCGCCTGTGAAGGGTGTAATGGTAAATGCGGCTCACAAATCTTTGCCAAACTCTTCGGTACCCACAAAAAGCAATTTCCCCTCCAGCTTGACCAAGCGGTTGAGGTGGGGCAAAAAATAAAGCTGTCACTGGATGACAGTAATGTGGTTAAGCATGCCTTTTATGTTTACATGCTGCCGCTTATTTTTGCCTTTGTGGGGATGTTTAGCGCCGCGCTGTTGTTGCAGCTATCTGAGCCAGTACAAATTATTTTTGCTGTTGTTGGTGCCGCCGCCGGTTTATTTTTCGCCAAAGCCAAGGGCGAAACCCTCAAACATCAGGTAAAAGTGATAAAAATTTACCCAATTAGCCTACCAATAACGCAAATAGATGGTGATTGTTCTAAATAAAATGTAAAATCGAGGTCTTAATTTCTATTTGTGACTAACAGAAGTATTGAATCCAGTATATGAAGCATATCCGTAACTTTTCTATTATCGCCCACATTGACCATGGAAAATCGACGTTGTCAGACCGCTTAATCCAAGTTTGTGGCGGCTTAACAGACCGCGAAATGCAACAGCAGGTACTGGATTCGATGGACATTGAACGTGAGCGCGGTATTACCATCAAAGCGCAAAGCGTAACGCTTAATTACAAAGCCAAAGATGGTGAAACCTACCAGCTTAACTTTATCGACACCCCAGGACACGTTGACTTCAGCTACGAAGTGTCGCGATCACTCGCCGCCTGTGAAGGGGCTTTGTTGGTGGTTGATGCCGGCCAGGGCGTTGAAGCGCAGACCCTTGCAAACTGTTACACCGCAATAGAAATGGACTTAGAGGTTATCCCAGTCCTAAACAAAATTGACTTACCACAGGCCGATCCGCTGCGCGTTGCCGAAGAAATTGAAGACATTGTTGGTATTGAAGCATTAGAAGCGGTGCAGTGTAGTGCTAAAACCGGCATTGGTATTGAAGACGTACTTGAAGTGCTGGTAAGAGATATTCCAGCGCCAGAAGGCGACCCAGATGCGCCGTTACAAGCCTTGATCATCGATTCGTGGTTTGACCCATACCAAGGGGTTGTTTCATTGGTGCGAATTAAAAACGGTGAATTACGCTCTGGTGAAAAAATCAAAATCATGTCGACTGAGCAAGTCCATCAAGTGGATAAAGTCGGTATCTTCACGCCAAAGCAAACTAATACCGGTATACTGAAAACCGGTGAGGTTGGCTTTGTTATCGCGGGTATTAAAGACATACATGGTGCTCCAGTGGGTGATACCATCACCATGGCACGCGACTCTGCCACCGATCGTTTACCGGGCTTCCAGCGCGTTAAGCCGCAGGTTTATGCTGGCATGTTCCCGATTTCATCAGATGACTATGAGAACTTCCGTGACGCCCTTGATAAGCTCAGCCTAAACGATGCTTCTTTGTTCTTCGAGCCAGAAAACTCCACCGCACTGGGCTTTGGTTTCCGCTGTGGTTTCTTGGGTATGTTGCACATGGAAATCATCCAAGAGCGTTTAGAGCGTGAATACAACATTGACCTTATTACCACCGCACCAACGGTAATTTACGAAGTAGAGACCAAAGACGGCGTTGTCAAGGTCGATAATCCTTCTGACTTACCACCAGTCAATGACATCATTGAAATTCGTGAGCCGATTGTTGAAGCCAACATTTTGGTGCCACAAGAATACTTAGGTAACGTCATTACCTTGTGTGTTGAAAAACGCGGCATGCAAACCAAAATGAGTTACCACGGCAAACAAGTAGCGGTGACCTATGAGCTGCCAATGTCTGAAGTAGTCATGGACTTTTTCGATAAGTTGAAATCAACCAGCCGTGGTTTTGCTTCGTTGGATTATAACTTTAAGCACTTCCAACCTTCTGACATGGTTCGAGTGGATATTTTAATTAACGGTGACCGCGTTGATGCTTTGGCGATTATCGTGCACCGTGATGGCGCGCAAAGTCGTGGCCGTCAACTGGCAGAAGCGCTACGTGAATTGATCCCACGACAAATGTTTGATATTGCTATTCAGGCGGCAATAGGCAACCACGTCATTGCCCGAAGCACAGTCAAGCAGCTACGTAAAAACGTAATTGCCAAGTGTTATGGCGGTGACGTGAGCCGTAAGAAAAAGCTACTACAAAAGCAAAAAGAAGGTAAGAAGCGCATGAAGCAACTCGGTAACGTTGAGGTGCCGCAAGACGCGTTCTTAGCAATATTAAAAGTAGGCAAGTAACAGGAAATACAAATGGCAGGTTATTTTTCGATTTTATTGGTGCTTATTACAGTCGGCTCAGGCCTTATTTGGCTGATTGACCACTTAGTATATGCACCAAAACGACAAGCACGGCTTGCCATTGCTCAAGGCGCGTCGGAGCACAAGTTAGATGACGACGTGATGGCCGAAATCGCTCCTGAGCCTGCCATTGTAGAAAATGCAAAGTCCATCTTTCCGATGATTGCAGCCATCACCATTTTCCGCTCGTTTATCTTTGAGCCCTTTCAAATTCCATCGGGTTCAATGATGCCAACGCTGTTAGATGGCGATTTTATCTTAGTGGAAAAGTACGCCTACGGGATTAAAGACCCAGTCTGGCGTAGTAAGTTGGTGGAAACAGGCACCCCAGAGCGTGGCGATATTGCGGTATTTAAATTCCCACTGGATGAGCGTGTCGATTTCATCAAGCGGATCGTTGGCTTGCCTGGCGATCATATTGTTTATCGCAACCGTCAGCTTTACATCAAACCGCAATGCACAGCCGGGCAAGACCAAGCCAATGGCTTGACTTGTGGTGAATACAACAAGATTGACGTGGATATTGTTAATCGTGACGAATTCACCCAAGGGCCGATGCAATTGGTGCGTTTAACTGAGCATTTGCCTGATGCAGAGCATGATATTTTAATTAACCCAGAAGTGTTAGAACTAACCGACCGTTATTATCAACAACCAGGTACTCGTCGCGACGAGTGGGTGGTCCCAGAAGGCAGTTACTTTGCCATGGGTGATAATCGCAATAACAGCCAAGACAGCCGTATGTGGGGCTTTGTTCCTGATGAAAACTTGGTTGGTCGCGCGGTGTTTATTTGGTTAAGTTTTGACTTTGATAATGGCCCAGATAGCATTTTGCCAAGTTGGGTTCCAACTGGTGTTCGTTTTGAACGCCTAGGTAGCATTCAGTAACAATGAAAAGAAACGTAGAAGAACTGTATAATAAAATAGGGTACCACTTCAAAGACAAGGCGTTGCTTGAGCAGGCTTTAACTCATCGCAGTCACAAAGGCCAGCACAACGAGCGTCTCGAATTTTTGGGTGACTCTATTTTGAGCTTTGTGATAGCCAATGCTTTGTATCACAAATTTCCCAAAGCCCGCGAAGGCGACTTAAGCCGCATGCGCTCAACCTTAGTACGAGGCCAAACGTTAGCCGAGTTTGGTGTTGAGTTCGCACTAGGTGACTATTTACGCCTAGGTCCTGGCGAGCTGAAAAGCGGTGGCTTTCGTCGTGAGTCAACCTTAGCCGATGCCGTTGAAGCCATCATCGGTGCGGTGTTTTTAGACTCAGACATCGATGTTTGCCGAGATTTGGTACTGAACTGGTATGAAACGCGATTATCGGCGATTTCACCAGGGCACAACCAAAAAGATCCAAAAACCCTGCTACAAGAGTATTTGCAAGCTCGCAAACTACCATTGCCAGGCTACACTGTGATTGATACCAAGGGTCAAGCACACAACCAAACGTTCACGGTAGAATGTATAGTGGAAGGGATGGAAAGTATAATTTCAGTAGGTAGCTCGCGACGCAAAGCCGAGCAAAAAGCTGCCGAAAAAGCGCTTAAGATATTAAAGAATGACGCTTGATACGCATTGCGGCATGATTGCCATCGTCGGTCGACCAAATGTGGGTAAATCGACGCTATTAAACAAACTGGTTGAGCAAAAGGTCAGTATTACTTCGCGCAAACCACAGACCACTCGCCACCGTATTATGGGGATCCACACCGAGGATAACTATCAAGCGGTGTACGTTGATACGCCAGGACTTCATATTGAAGAAAAGCGTGCCATTAACCGCTTAATGAACCGCGCGGCCTCAAGCTCTATCGGCGATGTCGAGATGATCTTGTTTGTGGTTGAGGGCACCCACTGGACTGCCGATGATGAAATGGTATTAACCAAAATCAAAGAAAGCGGCCGTCCGATTTTAGTGGTAATGAACAAAACCGATCAGGTTAAAGACAAAGATCTACTGATGCCACACATTCAGTGGCTTAGTGAGCAAGGTGACTTTATTGGCATCGTGCCCATTTCAGCCAAGCAAGGTAAGAACGTCGACATCATCAAAGATGAAGTACACAAGCGTCTGCCGGCCTGTGAATTCTACTTCCCTGAAGATTATGTCACCGACCGTTCAATGCGTTTTGTGGCCGCCGAAATTGTGCGTGAAAAGCTAATGCGCTTTATGGGCGACGAGCTACCGTACTCGGTGACCGTGGAAATCGAACAGTTTAAGTGGCAAGACAATGGCGTGTGGCAGATCAACGCCTTGATCTTAGTCGAGCGTGAATCACAAAAACGCATGGTGATTGGTAACAAAGGCGAAAAGCTTAAAGTGATCGGTCGCGAAGCGCGTAAAGACTTAGAAGACATGCTCGACAACAAAGTCTATCTCGAGTGTTGGGTAAAAGTGAAATCCGGTTGGGCTGATGATGAGCGTGCGCTGCGCAGCCTAGGGTACGGAGAAGACTGATTGGATAGCGACTTTCGACAAGCCTATCTGTTACATCGCCGCCCGTACAGCGATTCTCAGATCCTTCTTGATGTGCTTGTTGAAGGCGTTGGACAGTTAAAAATGCTTGCCCGAGTTAAGGGCAAGCAATCCCTCAAACACAATGCCCAACTGCGGCCTTTCTCATTACTGCTACTACAATACGCTGGCCGCTACGACTTCAAATACATTAATCGCTTTGAGCCCACCGATAACCAAGTTACCCTAACTGGCAGACAACTTTACTGTGGCTTATACCTCAACGAGTTGACGCAACGGGTGGTGCCGGTCAATGAACCGCTAGAGCAAATTTTCGAGTTATACCAACTCCATCTCACCAGACTCAGCAACGAGCCCGATGTTGAACCCATTTTGCGTAGTTTTGAATTGCAGCTTTTGGCAGAGTTGGGCTTTGGTGTTGAACTGGAGTTTGATGCTGAAGGTAATCCGGTGTCACCGCATAATGCGTACAAATACGTTGCTGAATATGGCTTTGTTGCGGTTGGTCGTGAACCTGATACGATACCGGGGCAATCATTACTGGCCATTGCCCAGCAAGACTTTAGCGACCTCGGAGTACGGCGCGCAGCAAAGTTATTAACGCGGCGCTTAATGCAGCCACTTTTGGGTAAGCAGGGCTTAAAAAGTAGAGAATTATTTATTAGCAAAAAATAGCTTAGGTTAGCTCGGTGTCGCCGGGCCTAGCCCTTGATATTTAAAGGACCAATCATGAAAGATATTTTACTCGGCGTGAATGTTGATCACATCGCGACTTTGCGCCAAGCGCGAGGCACCAGTTACCCCGATCCCGCTCATGCAGCGGCCGTTGCTGAGCACGCTGGTGCTGATGGCATCACCATCCATTTACGCGAAGACCGCCGCCACATCCAAGACCGCGATGTTTATGTGATGGCAAAAACCATTCAAACTCGTATGAATCTGGAAATCGCAGTGACCGATGAAATGCTCGATATTGCCTGCGAAGTAAAACCAGAGTATGTGTGTTTAGTTCCAGAAAAGCGCGAAGAGTTGACTACTGAAGGCGGCCTAGACGTAGCTGGCAACTTAGAGAAAATCACCGCAGCAACTGAGCGCTTGAGCGCCGCGGGAATAAAAGTGAGTTTATTTATCGATGCCGATAAAGCGCAGTTAGATGCAGCAAAACAAACTGGTGCGCCGTACATCGAAATTCATACCGGCGCATATGCGGATGCTGAAAGCGACGCTGAAATGACCGCCGAGCTTGAGCGTATTCGTGAAGGTGTACAGTATGCCCACGGCCTTGGGATTGTGGTTAATGCCGGTCATGGCTTGCATTATCATAACGTCAAGCCAATCGCTGCTATGCCAGAAATTTACGAGCTGAATATTGGCCATGCCATTATTGCCAGAGCCGCCATCGATGGCTTAGAAAAGGCTGTGCGCGATATGAAGCGGATCATGCTTGAGGCTAGAACGGCTTAAGCTCCATAGCACGGCTTAATTGTTTGGTAATACATTCATTTTTAAGTGAAAGTCGCCATTTACAATGATCAGGTTGCAACGCTAATCAGTACAATAATGGTTTAAAAAAATGAAAAGGGCGCTAGGCCCTTTTTTTTCGAGGACGACTATGACGTATGGGAAAGTGTTTTTGGCTGGGGTGGTGTTAGCGCCAAGCCTTGGTTTGGCCAGTGATAACAGCGATATTGAGGTGATCACCACTACGGCATCGCGGTTTGAAGCCAGCAGTGCCCTTGAACCGGTGGCTTTATCTCAGATCTCACAAGCGCAACTGCAAGACATAGGCGTTACGCACATTGAAAAGGCCATGCAAACGGTAGCAGGTGCTAATTTGCAGCATGGCAATGGTCAAGAGTATTTACCGGCATTGCGCTCTCAGGTGCTTTCTGGCGCCGGGGCGTGCGGCGGTTTACTCACCGCCGAAGATGGCATTCCGCTACGCGCTGCGGGATTTTGTAACATCAATGAGCTGTTTGAATCGCATTTTGAAGCGGCCGAGCGCATCGAAGTGTTAAAAGGCCCTAATAGTGTACTGTATGGCTCCAATGCCATGCATGGTGTGGTGAATGTAATAAGCAAAGATACCATCAATAGTGCTCCCGAGTTGGGGCTAGATTATGGCTCGTTTGGTTATACTCGGGCGCGCATGGCCGGCGGCAGCAGTGAGTATAACCTTGGCGCCGCGGCAACCCTTAGCCACGACAGTGGTTACAGAGAAGGGGAAAGCGTCTCACAACAAAAACTGAGCCTAAGACACCAATACCAAGGGCAAAGCGTGTTTGCTACCTCTGGGCTCACCTACACGCACCTTGATCAAGACACTGCAGGCTACATTACTGGCGCCGATAGCTATAAAAATAAAGCGGCCGCTAAGGGCAACGAAAACCCCGAAGCCTATCGTAAAGCCCAGTCATTGCGAGCTTGGAGTGCGCTAAACTGGCAGCGTGGAGAAAGCGAGGTTTTAGTGAAGCCATACTTACGCTGGCAAGAAATGGACTTTTTAAAACACTTCTTACCAGGCAAGCCACTGGAAACCAACAGTCAAACCGGTGTCGGTATTCAGACTGCGGTTAAAACGCCGTTGGCTGAGCATGTCACCCTTAATTGGGGGCTTGATGCCGAGTACACCCAAGGGGAAATGCTGCAACAGCAAGATAGCCCAACGCAAGGGTCGGCGTTTTTACAAGCCACCATCCCCATGGGCAAGCATTACGATTACCAAGTAGATGCCACTCAAATCGCGCCATATGCGCTGTTACGCTGGCAACAACAGCAGTGGACTGTGGACCTAGGGGGACGCTTTGAGTCGATCCGCTATGACTATGACAACTTTTTACCCGTGGGCAGAACCAAAGCCGATGGCACTGAATGTGGCATGGGAGGGTGTCGCTATAGCCGCCCGGCCAGTGGCGATGACAACTTTAGTAGCTTTTCACCTACTTTGGCACTGAGCTATCGCCTTGATGCCGATGCCATGCTTTATGCGAACGTGTCACAGGGTTTTCGGGCACCGCAAACGGCGGAGCTTTACCAGCTGCAGCGAGCTCAGCAAAAAGCGCAATTACAAGAAGTGCAGGCCGATAACATCGAAGTGGGGCTAAAAGGGGCAACGCGTGATCTGCGCTATCAAGTAGCGCTGTACCGTATGGTCAAAGACAACCTAATCTTCAGAGACAGTGATTTTTTCTATATTAACGATGGCGAGTCTAGCCACGAAGGCGTGGAAGTAGAGTTAAATTATCGTCTATCGCCGCAGTGGCAACTCGATATTGCTGCTACTTATGCCGAACACCGCTATGAACAAGATAGAGTGCTTAACGGCGTAAATATTAACGGCAATATGCTCGATACGGCGCCGAAAGTCGTGTCTACGTCACAGCTGCAATGGCAGCCTTCTGATAGCTTTAGTACTGCATTAGTGTGGCGTCATGTTGGCGAGTATTACACCGATCCGGAAAACCTGCACCGCTATGAAGGGCATGACTTGTTGTCACTGCGTGCCAAGTGGCAAGCCAGCCCTCAGCTAGCCCTTACCATGCGGGTGAAAAACCTCACTGATGCTCGTTATGCCGAGCGCGCCGACTTTACTTCCTTTAGCGGCGAACGCTACTTTCCCGGGCGACCTCGCAATGTCATGTTGTCGTTGGATTATGTGTGGTGAAGTAGATAGTAGTAATTTTATTTAGGAACTTATCCTTAACTGCTAGCAAGGACAGCCCGCTTTGCCCTCTCGTTGTGAGTGAGCTGTCGTCCTGACGGGTTTCGACGCCCGTCCATGGGCGCCAACTGACTTATCGATGCTTGCCCAAAGAAAAGTAAGCAAAAGAAAGGGCGCTCCCAGCATCACATTTACTATTAGAGACTGAACTTTTTGTTCTTGTGTAATGGGTTTGGTTGTCCTCGTGATGGGTTTCGACGCCCGTCCATGGGCGTCGACTGACTTATCGATGCCGCCCAAAGAAAAGTAAGCAAAAGAAAGGGCGCTCCCAGCATCACACTAATACCAGTTTGCTTAATTAAAGGGTCGATTCTGAGGCAAGTAAATCTCGTCAATAACAAGGCAAAAATTTTGCGATTTGGTGGTGCTAAATAATAAATTTTTAACGCAGTTAGTGGCAGATTTACTCCCTCAGAATTGAGCATGTATTAAGCCAAGCTGGTATCGTCCTCAAGTAATCAGCCAATTTTAACGTTACCAGCATGTAAGGGCCGTCCTTGGCCCGACATGCTTTTTCGCGCTTCCCTGCGCGAAATAAGTTAATTGGCTGCTGACTTGAGGGTGTGATGAGGGAGGAGGATGTTGCTGTTGATTGCTGTTTTATTTCTGTTAGCTATTTTATTGCTGATAGAGCTGATAGAGCTGATAGAGCTGATAGAGCTGATAGAGCTGTTCTTGTGATGGCTTTTTACGCCCGCTTGCGTGGACGACTGACTTATCGATGTTTACTCGAAGCAAAGGCGCTCAAATTCACTAGCCATACTTCTCGCTTTAATCATTTCTTATTGTCTCGAATAACTCAATTTCCTTTTTAACTATATGAAATAAAGGAACTTAATCATGTTACATAACGAGACTTAGAGTCTCGAATATCTATGGTCTCGCTTTCTCCAGCTGACTAATACTTGAGCACTGAGAGTGTTTGGTGGTAAATTACTGTTATTGTTGAGAATAAACTGCTTTGGTGTGAAGCTATGCAATATTTCATACATAGAGATATTTCTGCGTTCACGCTAATACACTGTTGAACTAAGCCGCTACGCGGAGATCCCGCACTGCACCATATGAGC
>NZ_JBLWMW010000037.1:0-42567 GCF_048515945.1 Pseudoalteromonas 'SMAR' | reverse complement strand
TCGATGATAGTGTGGGCTTCCCATGTGAAAGTAGAACATCGCCAGGGCCTTATAAAGAAAACCCCGATTCGAAAGAGTCGGGGTTTTTTGCGTTTAGCGCACAATAAAAAGCGCGGGATAAACCCGCGCCTACCCGGTAAATCTAACCTCTGGGATATTTGTCCTGCGCTCGTAGTATCATCGTTGTAGGAGGTGGTTTATCCGCCGATTTGTGTGGTGTACACAGCTAGTAGAAGAGCCTAAAGCTTTTCCCTCCGACAACATTATTATGGAAAATATACGTCGCGCGGGGTAAACCCGCGCCTACAGGAAAGGTGGAAGGCTAGATTGCGCGTCCGCACCAAACAACACGCCCTGAGATCCCATGTTGCTCGGCATTTTCTGGGGTGATGTGCCAGTTGGGGTAAGCGGGATTATCACTGATAACCTCCATGTGGTGCTGTTTAGGCACTATGCGCTTGGCCATTAAGCCATCTTCCGTTTGTATAATAAAGACCGCAGCATTGCTTGGCTGTTGTTGCGATAAATCCACCAACACCATGTCGCCATCTAGTAATGTCGGCTCCATACTGTCTCCGCGAATACTAACAAATGCCAGTTGCTCTGAGTACACACCAAGTTGATTACTCAGCCAGCGTTTGTTTAAAGCAAATTGCTCTGTGGTGGTCTCTATTCCGGTGATGCTACCTGTACCGGCACTGGCCTCGATATCCAGCATAGGGACTACAGTTAGTTCTTGGTTATTAGCTGTTGCGCTTGATTGATTTTGCTCTCCCGTCAGTAACCAATTCAGATCGATTGCAAACATCTCATACAAGCGTTCAATGTAGTTCATAGATGGTCTACTAAGACCACGGCAGATACGATAAATATGTGAGGGGGATTTGCCTGTCAGTAAAGCAAACTGACGTTTGTTGCCTGCCGTAACTTGTTCGACTAAGGTAACAAAACGTCGAGAAAATGCAGTTGCCATCGCTATTATCTCTAAGCACTTTTAAAGCAGGCAAGGATACTGAGGTGGGCCGCTACTGTACAGCGTCGGCAAGCTGTTTGCTGATTACTTCACCAGCGGGTGATAAACCGACTAGCAGCGTAAGAGTTTGCCACATCGATAAAACGAGCATCGATGTGGCTTTGGCTCAATTAAAGTGCTTTGAAGCGAATAGCGACTCCGCCACTGGTGGCCAATTTTAGCTTTAGCTTATCGTTTTGCGTTACTTTTTGACGATAAATGCGCATATCATATGGGTTGTTTTTCCATTCGGCGTGTTCACCATCGGCATAGATCTGAGCTTCATAGGTTTTGCCTGGCGCTAAGAAGTTTAGGCTGATATCAAGCTCTCTGGCTACTTCATCGGTCACTGCTCCGAGATACCAATCATCACCACTGTATTGTTTGTGCTTGCGCTCCTTACGGGCAAAGACCACATAATCGCCTACCTCACCATCGAGTGCGATACTTTGCTCCCAGTCGGTTGGTACGTCTTTAATAAACTGGAACGCGTCAGGCTTTGCGAGGTAGTTTTCTGGCAAGTCGGCTGCCATTTGAATTGGGCTATATAACACCACATACAAAGCCAATTGTTTTGCTAAAGTCGTTTGTGGGCGGTTGCTTTGGTCGCCAAGGCCATTGAAGCCCATATCAAAAATACCCGGAGTAAAGTCCATTGGTCCTGCTAACATTCGAGTATAGGCCAGCATAGGTACGTGCTCTGGCGGATTAGGAGGAGTGCCCCAAGCGTTAAACTCTTGGCCACGTGCGCCTTCTCGGGTGATCCAGTTCGGATAAGTGCGGCGTAAGCCAGTTGCTTTGATAGGCTCGTGAGTATTAATGCTGATTTTATGCTGTGCCGCGAGCTTAACGTTATCTAGGTATTCGTTCACCATAAACTGGCCATCGTGCCATTCAAAGCGGGCATTACCTTGGGGGTCAATGCGCTTAATATTACCGCCATCGGCAACATAGCCGGTTTTTACTTGCGTTACGCCAGCTTGCTCATACAGCTCGAAGGCATCAGCCATTTGGTCTCGATAGTTACTGACGTTGCCTGAAGTTTCATGATGACCGATTAAGCGTGCCCCCACTTTTTCGGCGTGTGCAGCGATGGCGTTCATATCAAAGTCTGGGTAAGCTTCTGTAAAACTAAACACGTCACCGTTGTAAAACCAATCACCGTCCCAGCCGGTATTCCAGCCTTCTACAAGAACACCATCGAAGCCATGCTCAGCAGCAAAGCTTAAATACTCTTTAGTGCGCTCTGTGGTTGCACCATGTTTATCTCCGCTTCCCCAAGTATGCTTATTGATGTGCATGCCCCACCAAATGCCTATATATTTCCCCGGTTCAACCCAAGAAACATCACCTAGTTTGTTGGGCTCGTTGAGGTTTAAAATGAGGTGAGAGTTCAATAAATCAGTAGCATCATCACCAATCTGCAAGGTGCGCCATGGGGTAGTGAATTGGCCATTGGTTTTGACTGCTATGCCATCCGACCAAGGAGTCAAATCGGCCACAAAGGTGCCTGGTCTGCGTTGGTTAAGAGTCATACCGGCGAAATCAACTAAGGCTGCTTCATGAACACTAATGTGCACACCATCTTTGGTTCTTAACGTAAAGGGGGTATGTGCATGAGGGGCTTGTTGTAATGCGGTGGTGTTATATACGTATTCATAGCGGTTCCAGCCTCTAGCTGGGATCCACCAAGCGGTACTGTTAGCGCTATCAGAAAAAGCAAACTCTGTGAGCTCTCGGGTAATATAAAGCGGCTGGTCATGAGCTACTTCATAACGAAAGCCAATGCCATCATCAAAGGCGCGGACGCGAACTGTGTATTGTTGTTTGGATTCTTCATTAGCGAACGTGACTGCTAGCTCATTGTGTTTATCGACAATGACTCTTGCTTCACCCCAAGGCTGTTCCCAGCTGGTATTTACGCTGTTACGAGAGTGTGAGGAAATAGCCATGCCATCGCGCAAGGAAGCTGCCCTTGCAAAGTCAAAGCCGAGTTTAGAGCTGTGTATGACTTCTTTGCCTTTGAAGCTCACTGTGTAGCTTGGCTGACTATTATCGTCACTCAAGGTGAAGGTGATTTGACCGTTCGGTGAGCTTACAGCAACTTGTTCGGCATAACTGCCTGTTGCAAACAAGCTCAAACCGAGCAAAGAAATGGAAATGGCGCGCATAGTGCTTCCTTTTGTTTTTCGCACGAGCAATTCGTGATCTTATGAACATAAGCTAAGCTTAATGGTGTATCACTTGAATGGCGTATAAGCTGCATACGTATTCATCTGTTAAATGCGATGAATGGAATAATTATGCTGCCCGGTCTATTACTAACTGACGATAATAAGGAAGCTTGTTAGCTTATGTTGCGTTTCTCTGGGCTCAAGCCATTACTGCTGAGTTTATTACTGGTTCACAGCGCAACAGCGGTGGGCGTTGAAATACAAGTCTTTGATAATAATAATTCACCATTAGTGAATGCTGCAGTGTGGCTTACTGCACCTGAGTTGCCCTCAGTAGGAGCCAAAATTAACTATCAAATGACACAACAAGATAAAACCTTTGCGCCTCATGTGCTGATGATCCCCACTAATAGCCAAGTGGCATTCCCTAACTTAGACCCAATACTGCATCATGTTTACTCATTTTCAGCGGCCAAGTCGTTTGAGCTAAAACTGTATAAAGATGAGCCAAAACAGGTGTTGTTTGAACGTTCTGGGATTGTTGAGCTAGGCTGCAATATTCATGATTGGATGTTGGGGTACATTGTTGTGGTGCCGAGTAATTTCTTTGCCTTAACCGATAGCGAGGGCAAAGTTGATATTGCACTGCCTGAGCCAAGCATCGACCAAGTCCAGATGCATGTATGGCATGAGCGTTTTAGCGATATTGCTCAGGTTGAGTCTATTAGCTGGTCGCAGATAGACAATAACCGTCAGGTCGAGTACGTCATCAAACAGTCTTTGTTGGCCCCCTTGGAGGACTTCTCTAGTGAGTTTGATAACTACTAATGCACTGGCGCTGGGGTGCTTGCTTTCTGCCAGTGCTAGTGCCGTAGACTGGTCAGCGCAAGGGCAATTGCAACTCAGCTGGCAACAAGATGAAGGGCAAGCGGCATGGTATCAGCCTGGTTGGGGGGTCACGCGCTTTGGTGCTGAGCAGTCGGGTATCAACGTCAGCCGTGGTGCTGTGGCATGGCGGGCCGATTTCGACAGCCTGTGGTCTTTGCATGGCGTTGCTCAATACGTGCCCGACCCCGATGATAAGCTTGGAATGAGCGAACTGTACTTACAATATCGCACCTTGCCACAAAACAACCGGCGATGGCGGGTGCGAGTAGGTGGCTTTTATCCGGATTTGTCTATGGAAAACCCGGATATTGGTTGGTCTTCGCCTTATACTTATCAGTACTCGGCAATCAACTCATGGATTGGCGAAGAGGTGCGAGTGTTTGGCGGCGAGTTGACTTTTGAGCAGCCAGCCAGCAGGCGCAGCCGAGGCAAGGGCTGGGCAATACATGGGGGAGTCTTTAAAGGCAATGATCCTGCTGGTACTTTGCTGGCATGGCGCGGTTTTACGCTGCATGATAGACAAACGGTCATCAATGAACGCATTGCCTTTGCTCCGGTGGCGGCATTATCTGCACCGCAGCTTGCCAAGCAGGCACAGTTTGTTGAACCATTCACGGAAGTGGATGGCCGCTTTGGTTACTATCTTGGCCACCATTATCAGTTTTCCCCGCGCAATGAAATTAACCTCTATTGGTATGACAATAATGGCGATCCGGCACGTGTTAACTATGCCACTGGACAATACGCTTGGGATACCAAGTTCATCAGTGTGGCATGGCGCTATAAACTGACAAAACACAGCCATTTTATAATGCAAGGGATGCAAGGCAATACCGCGATGGGGCCCTTACGTGGCGTAGATAATGATTTTCACAGCTGGTATGCCATGTTGACTCAGCGACTGCAATCTTGGCGCCTGAGCGCGCGAATTGAGCGTTTTAAAGTCATAGACAAAGACACCTGGAGGTTTGATCCCAATGCCAGTGAGGGCAGTGCGGTTACTTTAAGTGCGAAATATCACTTTAATGAGCATTGGATTGTGGGCGGTGAGTGGCTCTACCTCGACACCCAAGTTGCTAATCGTGAAGACTTTAATGGCCAACCACAGCAATATGACAATGTCTGGCGCCTCAGCGCTGAGTATCGTTTTAGGTTATAGGGCATGGATGGCGGTTGCACCCATGCCAGCCGTGCTTAATCGAGTAGGCGGTTAAGCCCATTTAACGCTGCGACTCGATAGGCCTCAGCCATCGTTGGATAGTTGAAAGTGGTATTAATAAAGTACTCAACATTATTACCACTGCCTTTTTGTTCCATAATGGCTTGGCCGATATGAATAATTTCTGAGGCTCTCTCACCAAAACAGTGGATCCCTAAAATCTCTTTGGTTTCAACATGGAATAGGATTTTCAAACTGCCTACCTCGGTACCCGTAATTTGCGCACGTGCTAGGTGCTTAAACTGGGCACGACCCACTTCATAAGGGATCCGAGCCGCGGTGAGCTCTTGCTCCGTTTTTCCCACTGAACTCATCTCTGGAATGGTGTAAATGCCGGTTGGAATATCCGTGATTAAGCGGTCATCGCAGGCGCCATGGACAATGGCGTTGGCAGCAATACGGCCTTGATCAAAGGCGGCACTGGCTAAGCTGGGATAACCAATGACATCGCCCACCGCAAAAATGTTGTCGACTTCGGTTTGGTAATGCTCATTAATCTTCAACTGACCGCGGCTATCCGCTTTTAAGCCGACGCTCTCTAAATTCAATGTGTCGGTATTACCAGAGCGACCGTTGGCCCATAAAATACAGTCCGCTTTGACTTTTTTGCCCGACTCTAAGTGTAATACCACGCCTTTGTCATGGGTTTCTACCTTAGAAAACTCTTCATTGTGACGGATCACAATACCGTTGTTCCAAAAGTGATAACTCAGAGCATCTGAAATTTCGGCGTCCATAAAGGCCAGCAAGCGGTCTCGAGTGTTAATTAAATCGACCTTGGCACCTAATCCTTTAAAAATAGAAGCGTACTCACAGCCAATCACCCCGGCACCGTAAATAAGCACTCGTTGGGGGTTATGCTCAAGACTCAAAATGGTGTCGCTGTCGTAAACTCGAGGGTGATCAAAATCCACCCCCGGTGGGCGGTAAGGGCGTGAACCGGTGGCAATCACAATGGTTTGTGCTGTTAATAGCTCTTGCGAACCATCTTGATGTTGAACCTGGATGGTGTGGGCATCAACAAAGCTGGCATCGCCTTGAAATAAATGGATACGGTTGCGGCCATAAAAGCTCGAACGCAGCGTTGACTGCTTGGTGATAACATCACTGGCGTGGTGAAGAATATCTTGGAACGTATGACGCTGTGGGCGTTCGGTAAAGCGGTAAAGAGGATTGGCTTTATACTCTATTAAGCGACTAACCGAATGCCGTAATGCTTTTGAAGGAATGGTGCCCCAGTGGACACAGCCACCACCAACAGCATGTTGTTTTTCGATGACAGCGACTTTTTTGCCGCTTTTCGATAGGTTCATGGCGGCACCTTCACCGCCAGGGCCTGTGCCAATGATTATGGCATCGTATTGATAAGATTCTGCAGTTGTTTTGGTCTTTTCTGCGGCTTTTTTGCTCACGGCCTCACCCCTTTGATTTGCTGAGGCCGTTGCAGATTATGCAGTTGCTGTCTTCAACAGCCTCGAATTCAGTGCTATCCAAGCTTGCTTTTGACTTTCCCAAGCTTGTTCTAACTCTTTATATTGTTGCATTAATGCGGAATGTTCGCACTGTGCAATCACGGCTTCTTTCTTCGACTCTAATACCTGCTTTTGTACTGCACAGTAATTTTGGAGCTTTTTAAGAAGCAAATCATACTCTTGTTGTAACAATGTAAGCTTATCTTGGGCCAAAGGCAATTTTGCGAGACTGACTTTAGTCTTATTCAGTAAGGTTTCGGCCTTGGCTTTTTCAATTCTTTCTACCGGTGTGCGTTTCAACTTAGTGGCTAAGCCAAGCGCAGCAAACGTTCTGATCAGCCACTTGGTTGGATCGTAATGGTACCAGCGAATGCCATTGCGATAGTCGCTGGCAAAAATGTGGTGAAAGTTGTGATACCCCTCGCCATAGGTGAACAGAGCTAAAAAGCCATTGTCTCTGGCGGTGTTTTTCTCGGTATAAGGGCGACTACCCCAAATATGCGCCAATGAGTTAATAAAGAAAGTAAAGTGTTGGCTTAATACCAAACGCAATACACCGGCAAGCAGTAACATGCCCAGCACATTACCAAAAATTAGGCCTAGCACTAGCGGGATACCAATATTGGTGAGCCACACCAACTTCATATAATGTTTGTGCTGCCACATAACAATGGCATTACGCTGCAGATCGCGGGCATTGCTATAGTCACTGTAAGATGCCCCCTGATAGTCTCTTAGCATCCAGCCAATATGGCTGTACCAAAAGCCGTTGGTGGCGGCGTAAGGGTCTTTCACCGGATCATCCACTTGGCCGTGATGCACACGGTGATCGCTGCTCCAATGTAGCGCGCTATTTTGCAGGGCAAACGCACCACCGATAGCAAAAATAAATTGGATGACAGGGTGGGCATCATAAGCTTTATGGGCCCACAGGCGGTGATAGCCCGCGGTGATTGAAAGTCCGGCGTAGAACATACAGGCAACAAACGCCACCCAGTGACTGGTGGTATAGCCATACTCAAAGCCATACCAAGGAACCAAGGTGATAGCGGCTAAAAAAGATAAGCTAAAGAACAGCACATTGGTCCAAATAATTGGCGGTTTTTTCATCGATGGATCTCTAATAAATAAATTCAGCGTACAACTGTACGCTAAAATAGTATTTCAAACTTTCCGCGTCAAGGTTTAGACTGAAGTTTATTGTTCTTATTTTGCGAACCGAAGTGGGGAAATGTCCATGGCAGGCGTGCGTGCCCAGCAAAAACAAAAGACTCGTCAAGCGCTTATAGAGGCTGCTTTTAACCAGTTAAGTGCTGAACATAGTTTTTCTAATTTAAGCTTACGTGAGGTAGCGCGAGAGGCAGGAATAGCACCAACCTCATTTTATCGTCACTTTAAAGACATGAATGAGCTGGGGCTAACCATGGTAGATGAAGCGGGCCTAACGCTCAGGCAGCTAATGCGCCAAGCGCGTCGCAGAATCGCCAAAGGAGGCAGTGTCATCAATACTTCGGTGCACACCTTTATGGAGTTTATTGAGCAGTCGAGTAACCAATTTCGATTGTTATTACGTGAGCGTTCAGGCACATCGCCAGCGTTTCGCGCAGCCGTTGCTAGAGAAATAAAGCACTTTATTTTGGAGCTAGCTCATTACCTAGAAACCGAAACCGGTGTTGAGGCCAACCACGCTCATATGCAAGCCGAAGCCATGGTGACCTTAGTGTTTAGCTCTGGCGCCGAAGCACTGGACCAAGACTCATTACAACGCGCTGAGCTCACTGAGCGACTTAAGTGGCAATTACGTTACATTGCCAAAGGTGCTGCAGGTTATGCTAAGCACCCAGAACCGCTGAAAAAATAGCGCTATCGGCTATTTTTTTTGCTGTAATTACAATCTACATTTGTTTGGTGAACACCATATCTTATCTGCATTTTATTAAATGAAAGTAATTTTTTGCCTGTAAATAGAAGCTACTTGGTTAATCTCTCCTTTAAACTCCCGTTTTTAGCCGGTTTTTGGGATAAATTATGCTTGTTTTTATCTTTTAAAGCATGTTAAAACATAACCAATTCATCAACAGGAAGCGTTAGCTCATGATCATGACAGCAATTATTTCACTCCTACTGAACCTCCTACTGGTAAACCATAGGGGTGGAGTGTAATTGCGCACAGTGAGCGACATTACTAAATACACCCCGCACTTGCGGGGTTTTTTTTGGCTGAGGAACGGGTAGCTATGGGTGCAGAAGATAAGGTTTGGATTTTTGATACCACATTACGGGATGGCGAACAGGCGTTAAAAGCCAGCCTCACCGAAGAAGATAAGATACAGCTGGCACATACCATTAGTCGTCTCAATGTCGACATTATGGAAGTGGGCTTTCCTGTTTCCAGTCCTGCAGATTTTAGAGCCGTGCAGCGTATTGCTAATGAGGTTAAAGGGCCGATTATCTGTGGTTTGGCACGTGCTGTGAGCAAAGACATTGAAGCCTGTGGCGAGGCACTAAAAGGAGCTCAGCGGCGCCGTATCCATACTTTTATCGCAACCAGCCCGCTGCACCTTGAGCACAAATTGAAAATGAGCTTAGTAGAAGCCACAGCCATGGCGGTCAACGCCATCACCTTGGCGAAAACTTACACCGATGATGTCGAGTTTTCTTGTGAAGATGCCGGTCGCACGCCGCTGAGCGATCTCGCCCAAGTGGTTACCGCCGCGATAGAGGCCGGCGCGACGACCATTAACTTACCCGATACCGTGGGCTATGTGACACCCGATGAGTACGCCGCCATGGTGCGCTACATTCGTGAAAATGTCGGCAACATTGATAAAGCGCGTCTGAGTGTGCATTGCCATAATGATTTAGGCCTGGCTGTGGCTAACTCAATTGCCGCAGTGCAAGCTGGTGCACGACAAATTGAATGTACCCTCAATGGCATCGGTGAGCGTGCCGGTAACTGCTCACTGGAAGAAGTAGCAATGATCATCAAAATGCGTGAAGACCATTTGAAAGTGCATACGGATATCCGCAGCGAAGAAATTTATCGGGCCTCTCGTCAAGTCTCTAAGATTTGTAATATGCCCGTGCAACCAAATAAGGCAATTGTTGGAGAGAATGCTTTTGCCCATAGCTCGGGTATTCACCAAGATGGCGTGTTAAAGGCCCAAAATACTTATGAAATCATGGCACCAGAAACCGTTGGCGTACCCAATAACCAACTCAACATGACCTCGCGCTCAGGGCGTCATGTGATTGAGCATCGCTTAACCGAGCTGGGGTATCAAGCATCCGATTATGACATGGACAGCCTTTATGAGAGCTTCTTAGCCTTGGCCGACCAAAAAGGCACAGTGTACGACTATGACCTTGAAGCAATGATTTATTTTAATCAGATCCAGCAACAGGATGAGCGCTATCAACTGCAGTTCGTCAATGCTTCCTCAAATTCGCAATCGATTGCCAGCGCCACGGTGGGCATTGCCCAAAACGGTGAGTTAAAACAAGAAGCCGCTACAGGTAATGGACCTGTTGAGGCGGCGTTTTTAGCTATTGCGCGGATCACAGGAATGGCTGTGGAGGTGCTGGAATATAACTTAGACGCCACAGGCCAGGGGGCCAGCTCATTGGGTCAAGTCGATATTATTGCCCAATTTGAAGGCAAGCAATACCACGGTGTTGGTTTGGCAGCGGATATTGTCGAAGCATCGGTGAGAGCCATGATCCGAGTCTACAACCTTATCGACCGCGCCCAGAAAGTTTCAAGTCTTAAACAACAAAGGAAAGCAGGATGAGTCAAGCAAGCTACAAGATTGCCGTACTTGCCGGTGACGGTATTGGCCCTGAGGTCATGCAAGCGGCAGAGTTGGTATTAGATAAAGTATCACAACAGTTTAATTTTAGCTTAGAAAAGTCGCCAAAGGCGATTGGCGGCGCCGCCATTGAACAGTACGGCGAGGCTTTACCTGCAACCACACTCAGTGCTTGTGAGGCCGCCGACGCTATCTTATTTGGCTCGGTTGGGGGTCCGCAGTGGGAACATTTACCACCGAATGAACAGCCAGAGCGGGCTTCATTACTGCCACTTAGAAAACACTTTAAGCTGTTTTGTAATTTACGTCCTGCGCAACTTTTGCCAGCTCTAAGTGCCGCGTCACCACTGCGCAGTGATATCTCGCAGCAGGGCTTTGATATTTTGTGTGTGCGGGAACTCACAGGAGGTATTTATTTTGGCGAAAAAGGTCGTCACGGTGAAGGACAAAGTGAAACGGCATTTGATACCCAAACCTATTCTCGCGCTGAAATTGAGCGCATCGCTAAATTTGCTTTTGATGCCGCAAGACTGCGTAGCAACCATGTTACCTCGGTAGATAAAGCCAATGTACTGGCCACCAGTGTGCTGTGGCGCGAGGTAGTAAACGAAGTAGCTAAAGGTTACCCGGATGTCAGTCATGACCATATTTATATCGACAATGCTGCGATGCAGCTGGTGAAGCAACCCAGTCAGTTCGATGTGCTGTTATGCGACAACTTGTTTGGTGACATTTTATCGGACGAGTGCGCGATGATCACCGGCTCCATGGGTTTACTACCGTCGGCCAGTTTAAACCAGTCAGGCTTTGGACTTTATGAGCCCGCAGGTGGCTCGGCGCCAGATATCGCTGGTAAAGGCGTGGCAAACCCCATTGCCCAGATCCTCAGTGCGGCTCTGATGCTACGCTATTCATTGGGGCAAGACGAGGCGGCAAGAAGCATTGAAAAAGCAGTCGCCGAAGCGGTGAAAGAGGGAGTAGGAACGCCAGACATTTATCCGCAGGGTGGTTTTACGACCATGGATGTGGCGCAAGCCATCGTGGATCGAATCTAATTTAACAAGGGGCGAGAGCAAGTGGCACAAACATTATACGACAAAATTTGGCAGTCCCATGTGGTGGCTAAACTCAATGAACAAACAGACCTTTTATATATTGACCGTCACCTGGTTCACGAAGTGACCTCACCGCAAGCGTTTGCTGGGCTAAAAGAGAAAAACCGGACAGTGCGCTGTCCCGAAAAAACCTTTGCTACCATGGACCATAATGTCTCGACTAAAAGTCGCTCCATTGATGCGGCCAGTGAAGTAAGCAAAAACCAACTGCAAGCGTTAGCGAAAAACTGCGCCGAATTTGGCATTGTACTTTATGACCTGAACTCGATTAACCAAGGGATTGTGCATGTGATGGGCCCAGAGCAAGGGATCACCCTGCCAGGCACGACCATCGTCTGTGGTGACAGCCATACCTCCACTCATGGTGCCTTTGGCGCTTTAGCACATGGCATTGGCACGTCGGAAGTGGAACATGTGTTAGCAACCCAGACTTTACAGCAGAAAAAAGCCAAATCGCTGAAAATTCAGGTTAACGGTGAGCTGCGACCAACGGTGACGGCAAAAGACCTGATTTTGGCTGTGATTGCGAAGTTAGGCACCGCTGGTGGCACCGGCTTTGTGGCAGAGTTTTGTGGCAGTGCCATCTCTGCTTTGTCGATGGAAGCACGTATGACCTTATGCAATATGAGCATTGAAATGGGAGCCAAAGCCGGGCTGATCGCCCCAGATGAAAAAACCTTTGCTTACCTAAAAGGGCGAGCGTTTGCCCCACAAGGAGAAGAGTTTGATGCGGCTGTGGCGTATTGGCAGACCTTACACAGTGACCCTGATGCTGAGTTTGATCGTGTCGTAGAGATTGATGCTACTGAGATACAGCCGCAAGTGACCTGGGGCACTAGCCCAGAGCAAGTGATTGGCATTAACGACGTGATCCCAAACCCCGATGATGAGCCTAACTTAATTAAAGCGGATGCTATTCGCAACGCACTAAAATACATGGGACTTAGGGCAGGGCAAAAGCTCAGTGATGCCAAAGTTGATACCGTATTTATTGGCTCTTGCACCAATAGCCGTATTGAAGACTTGCGCGCCGCAGCAGAGGTCGTGGCTGGCAAACGGGTTGCAGCAGGTGTAGAAGCGTTAATCGTGCCTGGTTCGGGCCTGGTGAAGCAACAAGCAGAGCAAGAAGGACTGGCTGAGGTTTTTATTGCCGCTGGGTTTGAGTGGCGCGAGCCGGGCTGTTCTATGTGTTTGGCCATGAATGACGATCGTCTTGGGCCAGAAAAGCGCTGTGCGTCAACGTCCAATCGTAATTTTGAGGGGCGTCAAGGCCGTGCTGGCCGCACCCATCTTGTTAGTCCTGCCATGGCTGCCGCTGCGGCGATTGCTGGTCACTTTACCGATATTCAAGGAGTTGCGTCATGACGGCTTTTCATCAAGGCTTGGTGGCACCATTAGATAAAAACAATGTTGATACCGACCAGATCATTCCCAAGCAATTTTTAACCTCAACCAGCCGAGAGGGCTTTGATAAGGCGCTGTTTTACGATTGGCGCTATAACGAGGCAGGTCAACCAGACCCCAACTTTGTGCTCAATTATCCACAGTACCAAGGTGCCTCTATTTTACTTACTCGAGATAATTTTGGTTGTGGCTCCTCCCGCGAGCATGCCCCTTGGGCGCTGCAGCAATATGGTTTTGAAGTGATAATGGCACAAAGCTTTGCCGATATTTTCTTTAATAACTGTGGTAATAATCAAATGCTTTGCATTGCCTTAGCGGCAGAGACGCTCGACACCTTGTTTACCTTGGCGGAGCAGCCCGATGGCGTAAACCTAAGCATTGATCTCGAGCAGCAACAAATTGTTGCGCCTGGGTTGGCGCCTATCGCCTTCGGTGTCCGTGAGGATATCAAAGCCAGACTCTTAAGTGGCTTAGATTTTATAGGTGAAACGGAGCTATTGACGACAAAAATAGATGCCTTTGAACGTCAGCTCGCGGCACAAAGGCCATGGCAATAACCCTTAATTAACGCATATCTTTGCTATCAAGCCAGAAGCCCAGTAAGCTCTGGCTTTATTTTTTTAAGGTCAACACGATGCATAAAACCACAATAGTCGCCTTAGCAGTACTTAGCGGCAGTGCACTGGCACGCCCAGCCCCTTTGGTGTCGATTCCAACCCATGATGCCTTTTTTGATAGTATTAAAGCCCACTGTGGCAAAGCGTATGAAGGCAAGGTCAGCGTTGATAACCAAGGCCCCAGCAGCTTTAGTGAAGCACGCCTAGTGATGCACGTACGTAAGTGCAGTGCCACTGAACTACAAGTACCGTTTCATGTTGGCAAAGATGCCTCACGTACTTGGATTATTACCAAAACGGGCAGTGGCTTAAGTTTAAAACACGATCATCGCCACCAAGATGGCAGTGATGATGTTTCTACCATGTATGGCGGTCACACGCTTGATGCCGGTTGGGATACAGTACAGTCGTTCCCTGCAGATGAATATTCAAAGCAGTTGTTTGTGCAGCAGGGCATTCCACAATCGGTGGGCAATACTTGGCAGATGTTTATTTACCCAGAACAGTTTAGCTATCGCTTAGTACGTGAAGGGCGGGAGTTTCGAGTCGACTTTGACTTAACTAAGCCAGTCACTCCCCCTGCGGCACCGTGGGGCTACTCTGATTAAAACCGAGCAACCCGTGGCTTGAGGGTTAGATTCAAGCCTTTAGTCATTGACGCAACGAACCTCAACGGTGAGATCGTGTTGATAAGGTCTCGGCGTCAGTGGTAGCCGTTCGTATTCTTGCACGCCTTTTATCAGGGTGAGTTGGGGCTGACGACCTGAGCACAGGCGTTTAGCATGGCGAAGTAAAAACACACTTTGGCGGTTAAAATGGGCGTAACTATCCGGTTTGATAGCCAGTCGATAATGATCTTGGCTATACTGGGTTTGCTCATAGTGCACTTTGTGATCAAAGTCGTACAAACGCTCGGCTTCACCACTGGCAATGGGCGTTTGTTGACATGCCGCAAGTAGCAATGCCGCTAAGGCGACGGAACTGCGCTTTATTTGCCACCGTCTCAATGTTAACTTTGCCATAACTGTCCTTTTAATCTGCTAGATTATAAGTATATCACACAGGAGATCGGTCACTTGCTAAGTCATATTAAAAAGTTATTTCAAGCAGCCCAAGAGCAACCACAAGCCGAAAGCTCACTTGATTTCAACACCGCACTGGCGGCACTTTTAGTTGAAGTGATGCGCGCCGATGGCGAGCTCCATAGCGCTGAATTCGATAAAATAGCTGAGTTATTGCAAGGGCGCTGTGAGCTGCCTAAAGAGCAAGTTACGCCGCTGGTGGAGCGAGCACAGCAGTTAGTAGAAGAAGCCGTGGATATGTTTTCTTTTGCCAAGCAAATCAATAATTACACCAGCGATATAGAGCGCATCGAAATCATCGAGTTATTGTGGCATGTTGCTTATGCCGACGGTCAGTTGGATAGTCACGAAGAGCATATTATACGTAAAATTGCCGGACTATTTTACGTCGCCCATGCCGATTTTATTAGCGCCAAACTCGCGGCTGAAAATGCCAAAAATGGCTAATGTGGTAACACGGCTTGGCACGTTAACACCACTTCTTGTAAGATAAAATTCACTAATGTCGGCGATATTGCGCAGATCTTCGCTATCTCCTTTTGCTTGTAATTACCGCGAGTATATAAACTTAGCACCGTTAAGTGGCGGCTTGATAGCTGCTGTACGGCTTGCAGCATTCGGGTTTCTAAATTGCCCTCAATAATCTTTTCTTCCATATTGAGCCGTTGTTCATAGCAATATTGCGGCTCGACTTCATCAATATCAATACTCTTCTCCCTAGTGCGTTTACGCAGTGTATCAATCGCGATATTACGTGCCGCCTGATAGCAGTTGGCGGTTTGGTTTTGCACGCCTTGGTATTGTGAAAGCGGCATACTGGAAAGGCGAATAAAGGTTTCTTGTAATACGTCTTCGGCGAGCGCATGACAATGAAGCAAACCTGTTAAGTAAGCTACTAACTTATCCCTTTGTGACTCAATGATTTGAGCCCAGTTATGAGCAGTCACAACAAGGTTAGAACTAAGCGCGGCACCCATTTTACCCCCCCCTTTTTATTAATAATGAAAATTATTATCAATTAGATCCTATGGTTTTGCTGGTCCAGGTGTCAATATGAAAAAGTAATTTTGTTTACTAATTTGTAACTTTTGAACCGGATAGGGGAATAGGTTTTTGGGTTTAAAAGAAATAAAAATTATTTTTATTTTTCTTGAATTATTTTCGTAATAGCACGTCATAAGTACATTGAAGTTTGCTGCTCATTTTTTATAAATATATGAATTTATTTTCATTTGTTGGTGCTTTTAGTGCTGTTCTGACGTTGAGTTTTGATTAAGTTAGACGCTGGCTCATGCATTTTTAATGAAATATGTAACATCTAAGGTTTGAAATAATGTTAAATAGTTGTTTATCTTGGCCTGATGGCGAGGCAGAACAATATCGGCGTTTGGGGTATTGGTGGGATCAGGAGCTGATACAAATTTTAGAGCGTCAAGTGCAAACCAACCCCCATGGTATTGCCGTGCTCGATGGCGATATCAGTAAAAGCTATCTCGAACTCGAAAAAGAAGCCACTATTTAAAAATGCACAGTTTTATACTGAGCTACAACAGCAATCGACTAAGTTGCAGCATGTCTATTTACGCGGCCAGCAGGACTGGGCGGAGGATTTTACCACCCAGCTTCATGCGTCTGCCTGCTTTAATCACTTTGAGTCGTTGCCACTCAGGAAACACAATGCTGAAAATACGACATTTTCTCAGTTATCGGGCGGCAGTACTGGCACCCCTAAGCTGATCCCCCGTAGCCATAATGATTACAATTATAGCATTCGCCAGAGCGCCTCTGTGTGTCAATGGAATAACCAAACTCGGTACTTATGTGCTTTGCCGGCGGCGCATAACTTTCCTTTGAGCTCACCAGGAGCTCTGGGTGTTTTTTATGCAGGTGGTACCCTAGTTTGTGCGCCGGACCCTTCCCCTAGCAGTTGCTTTCCTTTGATCCAGCGTCACTGCGTGACTTGGACGGCATTGGTACCGCCAGCGGTAAACCTATGGCTCGATGCCAAAGCGAACAGTCACTATGACTTAAGCACATTACAAGTGGTGCAAGTGGGCGGCGCTAAGCTGAGTGCGACACTGGCGGCAAAGCTTGAAGATGAGTTTGGGGTGTTGTTGCAGCAGGTGTTTGGCATGGCTGAAGGGCTAGTGAATTACACGCGCTTAGACGATGACTCATGGCATCGACACCACACCCAAGGCTTGCCCATGAGCGACGCCGATCAAGTGCGCATTGTTGATGACCATAATCAACCAGTGGAGCCGGGACTGCTCACCACCAAAGGGCCTTATACCTTCCGCGGTTATTTTAACGCTGCGGCTCATAACTTAGCCGCGTTTACTGAGTCTGGCTTTTACTGTAGCGGCGATATTGTTAAGCAAACGCAGCCGCTGGTGGCAAATAATCAGCGCTTTGTCAGTGCCAGTAGAGCGTTTGCTATTAAGTTACTGATATTCCGTAGCGGCGATCTTAGTCAGTATTTAGCCTTTGCTTTTCGCATGGGGTTACTCGACCCCAGTCAGCATCCGCAGGTGGTGCAAAAACTCAAGCAAAACCATTTACTTCATGAGGAGGCATTATGACCATTCGCCAGCTTGTTAAACCTTCAGGGCCTAGGCGCGTTTACTGTTTTGCTAAGCGCTATATTACTCCGCGGCTACTGCGGATCACGGTATCTGGAGATAAGTTGTTGGGCTTTCCCAGTGACAGTGCCGGCGCGCACATTAAGTTGTTTTTTGCTAACTGTCAAAGCGGCAACTTACAGCTGCCAACTCGCGATGAACAGGGCAAAATTCACTGGCCAGAAGATAAACCCGTCACACGCGCCTACACAGTGCGCGCCTATCGCACGGAACAAAATGAATTGGATATCGACTTTGTGGTTCACGGCGATAGCAGCCCGGCGTCAGGTTGGGCGGTCAATGCCGAAATAGGCGCTGAACTCGGTGTGGCAGGCCCCGGCGGGCCCAACCCCTTGTTAGCTGCGGCAGATTGGCAACTGTTAGCCAGTGACTTAACTGCGGTGCCTGCAATCAGTGCGTTATTGCAGCAAATGTCAGACGCGCAACACGCTGAAGTGTTTATCGAAGTCGATAGCTTAGATGATCGCCATGAGCTTGCCCACCCCTGCAATGTCACTGTTCACTGGCTTACTCGCATACACGGCGACCATCAACAGTTGGCTCGGGCTTTGGCCACGGCTAAACCGCCAGCCACGGCAACCTCGGTGAGTGTCTTTGTTGCCGGTGAAAACAGTGCTGTGCTGGCGTGTCGCAAGCAGCTCATTGGTGATTTTGGACTAACAAAAAAGCGGCTCTATGCCATTCCTTACTGGCGTCGTGGGCAAGACGAAGAGCGCTATCATGATCAGCGCCATGAAATTATGGATGAGGTGTACTAATGACCGAGACCCGCAAGCCCACGTTAAGTTGGCCATTCCGTTTTTGGCGGAAATGGCCAAGCGTGGAATGCTATTGCGTTGCGAAGTGAACTTTATTTGTGGTGCCCACACCGAGGCGCACATTACGCAAACAATCTCTGCCGTAAAAGCATCGTTAATGGCAATGAAAGCAGCTGGACTGTTCGATAACCAGGAAGCAGCCTAATGGCTTACAGTTGTTTTCAGCCGCAGCGCTTTGCCAATTTAGCACAAGCGAGCGCCACCACAGCCTTTGGAAGTAGAGGATTGGCTTGCTCTAATTGAAACTTGGGAAGGGCATAGCTCTGGGCTGGTGGGCGCTATGCCTTTAGTAATCGGAGCTTTTGGCAGCTCGGATAAACAGCTGGCGGCACTGGCAAGCATTGCCATGCAGTATCAAGTGCCTTATGCCACTCACTTAGCGCCGCTTAAACATGAGCGCAGCGAAGTCGAGCGGGTGTTTGGGTTGTCACCAATCGCCCGCTTTGATGCCATGGGGCTGCTGACGGATAAGCTGTTGGCCGTTCATACTGCCTATGCCTGTGAGCAAGAGTGTCAACGCTTATTGCAAACCAGCGTTAATATTTGTCACTCACCGCCCCACTACAGCATGTTAGGTTAGGCAACGGTGAGTGAAACTGGACAAATCGGGCGCTTTCTCAAAGACGGAGTGTGGGGATCGAGTAGCACCGATGGCGATATTTCTTTTATTGGTGGCATGTGCGAAGCCATGCGCGGTGCCCATTTAGGTCATAATGAAGCGCAAAATTGCAATACCGCTTGCCCACCAACCTTGGCGCTGAAAACGGCTTCTTTGTATGGCGCCAAAGCTCTGGGTTGGGAGCATCAAATAGGCTCCATTGTGGTGGGTAAACAAGCCGATTTGGTGCTCATCAATAATGATGACTACCGTTATAAGCTTTTTGCGCATCCGTTGCGCACTTTTATTGTCACCGGCACTAGCCACGATGTTGATAGTGTGATGGTAGCCGGAGATTGGGTGGTAAGAGAGGGTCGCAGTACCCGGTTTGATGAAGCTGAGCTGTACCAAGGTTACCTCAAGGCGGTGGCCAGTGCACGTCAGCGCATCGGGAGGCCAGCATGAGTCAAACGCGTTTAGCCATCTGGTTTTTGCTGTTAGCAGAGCTAAGTTAAGTTGTTCTCATGCCGGTGCATAGCCACAAACTGCACCGGTGTGATGCCAAACTGCTTTTTGAATGCACTACTGAAATTACCGATATGATGGTAACCGGCAAGGTAGGCAGCTTCCCCCACAGACAACCCCTCTATTAGCAATGCATGTCTTGCCCGGTTTAATTTATGCTGCTGTAAATAGCGCTTAGGAGTGGTATTAAATTGCTGACGAAAAAAGCGTTGTAGGCTACTTAGGCTCATGGCCAGCTCCGCAGCAATGTCTTCAAGTGGGGTATCTGAGGTCAAAAGATCCATGATCCGGCTCTTCTTATGCTCAATGTTTGTGTTGGGTGGCAAGCGGTAATGAGCATGTTGGGTGGGTTTTTTTTGCATCAATTCTGGTAGGAATTTTGCCAACCACTTGGTTGCTAGGCTTTCAGAATGTAACCGCGTCAGCATATCTGCTTGGCTTGGGGCGTTAAGCAGTTGTTGGGTAAGAAGTAGTACCTCCTCATCAAGGGCAAGTTCAGTCACTCGAGTGCTGTTGAATAATGCAAACTGTGCCGCTGTCATACGCTTTTTTAGATAATCATGACAAACACTTAAAGTGACCTTTTTGACTTCTTGATGCTGATGTAGGTAGCGACTAAAAGGTTGCGGCTGGGCAATGATATTGGCAAATGCTAGGGGCTGTGTTTGGGCATGGAACTGGTAATATTTTTCGCCCACTCGAAAGGCCACACTGCCAGCGAGTAATACAGTAATGTTGAGGCTAGGTGGCAGTTGGCAAGATTGGCTTAACTGTTGCTGTTCAACACAGTGGCAAATATGCAGCTGCAGCTCATCAGTGAGAGGTATAAATGATAGCCTGCCAGAGACAACAGCTTGCTCTTGAGCGCCGCCGCCATGACGACAACAGGTCCCGGTTCGCACCAGGAGGTGCTCGCTTAACTGGGTGCTGGTGATGTTTCCTTCCATGTACTGCGCCATTATTTTTTAAATCGCATAACTGATTGACGATTTTGCATAACTAATATTTATAAAGCAATAAAAGCAAAGGTGTACAATATTGAGAGTGATTCTTATTAACATCAAAGTTTAAGGGACAAATATGTTGGTTTCTCGCACTAAACACAGCGCTTTTCGCCTTTCCACTCTCGCTTTAGCCGTAGCTGGGGCGACAGCAATGCCGGTTATGGCCAATGCTGAAGCAGAAGAAAAAATAGAACGAATTCAGGTTTGGTCAACGGCAGTAAAAACCTCGGCATTGTATTTACAAGAGCAAGAGATTGCTGATAAGCAGGCCGATCATGTCTCGGACTTGCTGCGTTCTATTCCTGGGATTGATGTTGGCGGTGCCCACTCGTTAAACCAACGTATCACCATTCGTAGCATGGACGACAAGGACCTAAAAATTTCCATTGATGGCGCAGCACAGAATACCTACATGTACCATCATATGGGCAACTTGCAGATCCACGCCGATATTTTAAAATCAGTCGACATAGAAACCGGTACTAACTCTGTGATCAATGGTGGCCTGGGTGGTGCGGTGCGCTTTGAAACCAAACAAGCGCGCGAATTATTAACAGGCGATGAGCAGTTTGCCATGCGTTTATCTGCCGGCGCCGCTGATAATGCCGGGCACAACTACTCTGTTACTGGCTTTGGTCTATTAAGCGATGACGTCGACTTTCTTGCCTATTTTAATCACGTCGAGCGAGACAACTACGAAGTCGGTGGGGGAGAAATCTTAGACCAAAATGGTGATGTTTTTCCTGGTACCGATGGCGAAGTGAAAGGGTTAGAAGGGGAAGTAAACGATGCGCTGATAAAGTTTGGTTGGAATATTGATGCTAATCAACGCATTGCGCTTAGTTATGAAGCCTATGAAGATGAAGGGAATTATAGCTATCGCCCAGATATGGGATTGGCAACAGATATGACGATCACCAATAATCTACAGATCCCTTTGCTTTGGCCAACCGAGTTTACCCGTGACACCATTACCCTGAGCTACGATCTTAATTGGGGAGAAAGTTCGTCACTAAAAGCTAACCTATACAGCAACACCAGTGAGTTATATCGTGATGAGTCTGGTTGGGCTGAGTCACCAATTCCGCGCTTTCAAGGGTATGCTGGCAAGGTAACTGGCGAGGCAAAAAACAGTGGCTTTAACCTATTGGCAGAAACCTTTGCCTCAGCCATGCTGGCTAATGAGGAGCACACCTTTACCTATGGTATGGATTACATCAAGCATGACACTGAGTATGAGCTAATGATTGCCGCTGGTGGCGCCAAACAATCTACAGAAACGGCCAAGAATCTAGCCTTCTTTGTACAAGATAAAATCGAGTTTGATAATGGTTTATCGTTTACCCCTGGTGTGCGCCACGATAGCTATGATATTGATTCTGGCACGGTCGATAATGACTATTCTGAGTTGTCTTTGTCATTGGCTGCACAATACCAAATCAGTGAAAGTCTACTGGTGAAGTTAAGCTCGACTGAGCTATTTAAAGGCCCTGAAATCAGTGAAGTGTTTGTTGGTGCTGGCTTGGGTGATACACAAAACCCTGACATTGAGGCTGAAACCGGTGTAAATACTGAGCTTGCTATCGCTTATGAAGGAAGCCTTGCTGTAGATAAGACGTTGCGCCTAGGTGTAACGGTATTTAATACTAACATTGATAACTATATTTTTGATAATGCGGCGCTTCCAGGTGGTGGTCCTCGCGATACCTGGAAAGACAATGTTGGCGACATGAAAGTGCAGGGCTTTGAAGCCTACGCTGGTTTTAGTGTCGATGCCTTTTCACTGCAGTTAAGTTACTCCAACTCAGAAAGTGATTTGCATGCATTTACTCAATATGCTTCCTTAGATGGCGCAAGGCTTGAGCGGGAACAAGGAGATACCCTAGCTGCAGACTTTAGCTACCAATTGCAGCAATATGACTTAGCGCTAAATTGGGACTTTATGGTAGTGGATGACGTTGCACAAGCGCCTGATCTGTATGGTGCTGATTTGGATAATAGCAAAGACGGTTTTACGGTTCATAACATTAGCGCACATTGGCAGCCGCAAAGCATATCAGGCCTGCATGTACGTTTCGGGATTGATAATGTCTTCGATGAGTTTTACGCATCGCAATCGTCAAAGAATGGGGTTTCGTTCCACCCAGTGTTTGGTGAGCTGTTCCTAATGGACTATGAGCCAGGGCGTAATATTAAAGCCAGTATTTCGTATCAGTTTTAATTAAGCTAAAAACATAAGCCCAGCACTGTTGCTGGGCTTTTTGCTTGGTTACGAGGCCACTAATTGCTGTTTGCCGAGTCGCTGATAGGCCTGTTTTGCCTCTAAAGCGTTTAACATGGTGGCAAGCTTGGCTTCGGTTTCGAGCCACTCTGAACGTGGATCGGAAGCGGCGACAATACCGGCACCGGCAAACAATCTGGCCCGGTGAGCCATGATTTCGGCGCTGCGGATCACCACCACCCATTCGCCATTGCCGTGCTTATCACACCAGCCGATAATCCCGGAGAAGAAGTCACGGCTGCACCCTTCTAGGCTACGTACCCAAGGGTAAGCCTCTGCGGTGGGCTTACCACACAATGCTGGGGTGGGGTGTAAGCGATTTGCCAGTGATAAAATATGGGTATTGGGGTCACTAAGTTGCCCTTGTACCTCAGTGGAAAGATGCCACATGGTTGCGGTGCTTAATAACGACGGCGTGCTTGGGATCGTCAGCTGCTGACACCAAGGCGATAATACCCCCGCCATTTCCGCCAGCACTACGGCATGCTCGTAGCGGTCTTTTTTCGAGTGCATTAATGCCTGTTTTGTTTGTGCCTCGGTGGCGGCACATTGGCTGCGCTTAGCGGAGCCCGCTAAAGGATTACTGAGGATTTTGCCACCGTGTTTGCGGAGCAATAATTCGGGGCTGACTCCCATTAGCACCGCGCCACTTTGGGTTGGAAAAGAAAAGTGATAGCCGCTGGTACTTTGGCTTAATAAATTGGCCAACACCGGCTCCGGTGAAATGGCCGTATCAAAGCTGAGATCAACCTGTTTGCCGAGCACCAGTTTGTCTAATTGTTGCTGAGAAAACAGGCGTTTGGCTTTAGTTACCGCGGCTTCATAGTCACGTTGCGGCTGTCGATAGTGGGCGCTGTGTAACTGAGGTAAGGGCCTTGTGCGGCTGCCGTGAGCGCCATTTACATGGTCATAAAGCGCTGACTTATCATAACGCTGTGTTGCCTCAGAGATAATAAATTCGGCCTGTTGCGACTTACAAAATGGCAGTACGCCAAAGGCCATTGCGTTGCTGCTATGTGGGCGCAGTGCTTGTTCAACCTTGGCGACCAATTTTTGGTGACAAGCTATGGGGACGCGAAAGCGGTGCACAATAGGTTCGGTAACGTAACAGTGGTCAGCAGAGACAAATACCGCTTGATGCTTTGATCGAAAGCCAGCTCGAGCCGTATTGACAGCTTCGGATAAAATGGTTTGATTGAACATAGAATTCCTCATTTCCAGCGCGTACGCAGTGTCGTTGTTCAGTTGACGAAATGAGAATGTAAATATTTAGTGATAAAACCAGTGGCGAACCAGTAGAGGCGCTGTCACAGTCTTTACTAACAAGCTGTTGGCAGATGCGTTACCCTATAGTGAAACGATAAAATAGAAATAACTGATGCAGCAATTTGACAGCATTTACCAGCGCGCAGTCGCACGAAAAGGTTCGGCAGCGGCGCTTGAGAACAAAATTAGCCAGCCATTGTCAGTAGTACAGTTAAAACAATATTCCGACGATCAGTGGCTGGAGGAGTTTACTCGCAAAATATTTCAAAGTGGCTTTTACTGGTCGGTAGTGAACAGTAAATGGGATGGCTTTCGCGAGGTGTTTTGGCAGTTTTCAGTAGAAAAGCTACTGATGATGTCACCTGAGATGTATGAGCAGCGCAGCCAAGATGAGCGCATTATTCGCAATGCTAAGAAAGTGCAAACCATAGCGCAAAATTGCCAGATGATTTTTGAGGTGCAGCAACAGCATGGCCGCTTTAGCGATTTTATTGCTCAGTGGCCGGAGGATGATATTGTTGGGTTATGGCTTTACCTGAAAAAGCATGGCGCACGGTTAGGTGGTAACACTGGGCCTTATGCTCTCAGAGCAATGGGCAAAGACACTTTTTTGTTGAGTCGTGACGTTGAGACAGTGCTGCGAGCAGAAGAGGTTATTGATGGTGGCTTACAAAGCAAAAAATCCTTATATGCCGCGCAGCGGTGGTTTAATCAAATGAAAGAGCACAGTGGTTTGTCCTATCAAGCATTAAGCCAAATCGTTGCCATGAGCGTAGGTGATAATCTGCGTTAAGGTAACACCTAGAAGTAATCGATATTGAGGTCTTTATGGCATTTATTCAGCCTTATCAAGGCACTTTGCTGCTGTTTTCAGAGCAGCCAGCGCGTTTTAATGAGCCAGAGTTGCTGTTACAAAATGAGGTGCTTACCGAGCAACTCGGGTTGCACGGCATGAATCACAGCGAGCTTGCTGCGCTGTTAAGTGGGCAAACACGACTGGGTGAGGTTGCTCCCAGCAGCTTGGCCTACAGCGGTCATCAATTTGGCCAATTTAATCCGTTACTCGGTGATGGTAGGGCGCATTTAATTGGCGCGGTAAAGCTTGACGATGGCCAGCAGTATGACTTGCATTTAAAAGGCTCTGGCGCGACGCGCTTTTCTCGCGGTGGCGATGGTTTTTGTGCCCTAGGCCCAGCGGTTCGCGAGTTCATTATGAGTCAGGCAATGGTGGGGCTGTCGGTGCCGACCACCCAGTGTCTGTCGGTGGTCTCCACAGGACACAGTGTCTATCGCCAAGGCGACAAGCCAGGGGCCGTAGTGTGCCGTGTGGCACAGAGCCATATTCGTATTGGCACCTTGCAATACTTAGCCTCTCAGCAAGACACTAGCGCCATGTGGTCGTTATTGGCGCAGCAAGGTGAGCAATTATTTTCAGGTCTTGCGGTCAAAACCGAAGCCGATGTGTTGGAATTGTTCCGCGAAGTGTGTGAGCAATTGGTGGACCTAGTGGTTGAGTGGATGCGAGTGGGCTTTATCCATGGGGTTATGAATACCGATAATATTTTGCTCAGCGCTGAAACCATCGATTATGGCCCCTGTGCCATGATGGAGGAGTTTGACTTTAATACTGTGTATAGCTCTATTGACCGTCAAGGTCGCTATGCTTATGGTAATCAGCCGAACATCATGAACTGGAATTGCGCCCGATTAGCCGAAGCTTTGCTGGTGTTATTTGCTGACGAAAAAGACGCCATTGCATCATTTAGCCAGATCTTATCTGAGGTAGCGGATTCGTTTAACCGTAAATACAAAGACATGTGGGCTGCTAAACTTGGTGTTGAGCAGTGGAATGAAGACGCGGATGTGTTGTTAGCCGATTTGTTTAGCCTGATGACCGAGCACCAACTTGATTTTACCAACACCTTTGCGGCGCTCACCAATGGCTTGTTGGCGCAGCCAAATACCCAGTTATCGATTTCCAGCGCCTTACATTCTTGGTGCCAACGCTGGCAACAACTCCGCGCTGAGCAAGACGCGGCAGTGCGGCTAATGGCGCAAGCAAACCCGATTTTAATCCCTCGCAATGCCATTGTAGAGCAGCATATTGCCCAGTTTGAGCAAACTGGACAAAGCGCGGAATTAGAATCCTGGCTCAGTGCGCTTGCTACGCCATATGACTATAAAAACTATCCCGAAGCTTGGCTTAAGGCCAGCACTCCAGAACATTATAAAACTTTTTGTGGAACCTAAATGGCAACACCGACACACCTGTCGTGGCAGGAAATCAAGCGTAATGTACTTGCGCATAAGCGACCTTTAGTTATTGCACACATCATTGCCTTATTTGCAGCGCTAGTCAGCGTACCTATTCCACTGATGATGCCGCTACTGGTCGATGAGGTGCTGCTCGACAAACCTGGCGCTGCGGTGGCATGGATGAACTCGATGTTGCCAGCACACTGGCATGGTCCGACGGCCTATATTGTGGTTATCTTGATTGCAGTGATCTGTATGCGCTTAGCGACATTAGTGTTAGGCGTGCTGCAATCACGACAATTTACCATCATAGGCAAGGACATTAGCTACCAAATTCGTGAACGCTTACTGCATCACTTGCCGCGAGTGCAATTAAAAGAATATGAAACACAAGGCGCTGCCGCCATTAGTTCACGCTGCATTACCGATGTCGAAACTCTAGACAAGTTTATTAGCCAAACGCTATCGCGGTTTTTAATTGGTATTCTGACCATTATTGGCACCGCCGCTATTTTGCTTTGGATTGATTGGGTATTGGGCTTAGTCATTCTGTTGTTAAACCCCGCTGTTATTTACTTTTCTCGGCAATTTGGCAAACACGTCAAAGAGCTGAAAAAAGAAGAAAACGCTGCTTTTGAAGCGCTGCAAACCTCACTGGTCGAAACCCTAGATGCTATTTCTCAGTTGAAAGCGGTGCGCCGTGAAGGCAGTTACTTTGAACATGTAAAAACCACCGCGAAAGATCTCAAACATTTTGCTGTGCAGTCGCAGTGGAAAACCGACGCCGTCAACCGCTTGAGCTTTACCGTTTTCTTAGTTGGCTTTGAGTTTTTCCGCGCGGTGGCGATGTTTATGGTGGTGTTCTCGGATTTAACCGTAGGCCAGATCTTTGCGGTGTTTGGTTATTTATGGTTCATGATGGGCCCGGTGCAAGAAATATTGGGCATACAATACGCTTACTATGGCGCCACAGCGGCTTTGGGAAGACTCAATCAGGTGTTTGGTTTTGCCACTGAGTCACAATACCCAGCCAAGCAGCCAGTATTTCAGGCAGAGCAAGTTGATATTCGCTTTGAGCGGATTAACTTTGCCTATGTGCCAGAGCAGCCGGTACTTAAAGACGTGTCTTTGCATGTGCCGGCAGGAAAAAAGGTGGCCTTGGTGGCGGTCTCCGGAGGGGGGAAGTCGACCTTAGTGCAATTGCTGTTGGGCCTATACGAAAAGCACAGTGGTGATATTTACATTAACGACACCGCAGTTGAGCAGATTGGTTATGATGCGGTGCGGGAAAATATCGTCACGGTATTACAGCAACCGATTTTGTTTAATACCAGCGTCAGAGAAAACTTGGCCATGGGTCGGGCGGTTGATGATGCCGTGCTATGGCGAGCGTTGGAAGTGGCTGAGCTGGCCGATACTATTGCCGCGCTCAGCGAACAGCTTGATGCCCAAGTGGGGCGCAATGGCATTAAGCTATCGGGCGGGCAAAAGCAGCGCCTAGCCATTGCCAGAATGGTGGTCGCGGATCCTAAAGTGGTGGTGCTTGATGAGGCTACCTCGGCATTGGACATTGAAACTGAGGCGAAAATACATCGCAATCTGCATGACTTCTTAGAAAATCGCACCACCTTGATCATTGCTCATCGTCTGAGCGCGATTAAACAAGCCGACCTCATCTATGTGCTGGACGATGGTGAAGTGTCCCAATATGGCGAGCATCAAGAGTTACTTCAGCAGCAAGGCTTGTATCAAATACTGTTTGGCCATCAAAATTAATGGTTTTTTTATGATTTCCCTTTGTAACGTTAAGTAAAGATTAATCGACCAACTAATATTATTGTTGCAAGGTAATCGGTCGGCGCATTTTCTGGTAAACTAACGACCATACTCAATGCGTCCACTAATAGAGATGGGAAGGAATGATGAAAATTAAAACTTTGAGCTTACTCGTTGCCATAGCAGCTGCTGCTAATGCAAACGCAAATACAACGGAGCCAACCGAGAGTGTTTACTTCGGTGTGTTTGGCGACTACTACAATGCCGATTGGAAAAATCACCGTGATATGGCGGGACTTGATATTGAAGATTCTACCGGCTGGGGTGCTGAACTAGGCTACCGCTTCAACCAATACTGGAGCGGTCGTGTTGAGTATGCTGATATGGACTTTGACCTTGCTGGTATCAGCAATGGTTCTATGGATGCCGAGCGCTATGGTATTGATGGTCTTTATCATTTTGATGGTGGCCCATTTTATGGTTTAGTCGGTATCAAAAAGATGAATCTAGATATTGTCGATGATAATACCTTTGCTAACGTCGGTGCTGGTGTACGCCATTACTTTACGGATCACCTTTTCGTTAATGCGGAAGCGGCGATTTATCAAGGTATGGAAGCAGGCTTTACCGACGTCGGTGGTAAAATTGGTTTGAACTACTCATTCGGCAGTGCTGGTAAAGCTGAAGCCGTGGCTCCGGCTCCTGCGCCTAGCGTTGCTGAAGCACCAAAAGACAGTGACAAAGACGGTGTAGTAGACAGCGAAGACCAATGCGCGAATACGCCAATGACCGATGCCGTCGATGCTTCAGGTTGTACGTTGTATGAGATGAAAGAAGACACTGTCAGCCTGTTAGTGCGTTTCCCACACGATGACGCGACGTTCTCACAACAATACGTTGATGACATCAATGCTGTGGCTAAATTCTTAAACGATCACAGCGATGCGGATGTGGTAATTGAGGGTCATGCTTCAGCGGTAGGTGATGCCGATTACAACCAGAAACTGTCTGAGCGTCGCGCGAAAAACGTGGCTGAAGAACTAGTGGAAATGGGCATTGATTCAATGCGTATTACGACAGTTGGCTACGGTGAAGAGCGCTTGAAAAACCCTGCCAATACTTTAGAAGCTCACGCAGAAAACCGTCGTGTTGAAGCGCATGTGACGGCGAAAGAAAAAGTAAAAGTGAAACGCTAAATGGTGTTTTAACTGAGCTCGCGATTATTAGCGAGCAACCAAAAGGCTCCTGCGGGAGCCTTTTTTTATCGTCGCATTGGGAACAGGGTAGAAATGATTCTCGTTTGACTATTATTCATCTAAATAGGCTTGTGTTAGTATGCTTATTCATTGTATTTATAGTGAGTATAAGGCGAGGTATCGCATGCAAGATTTTCATCTATACTCAAAGACCTTATAATTGTTGATTATAAATTATGGTCAAGGAAATGATTTTGTCGCTCGTATAGCGAGTACGACAAGAGCGTTTGCTTGTCTGTCCACGTCACCAAGAGGGCAATATTGTGCTTCAAGAATATCGTAAACACGTAGAAGAGCGTGCCGCGCAAGGTATCGTGCCTAAGCCACTAGACGCGCAGCAAACCGCAGATCTAATTGAATTATTAAAAACACCACCGGCAGGCGAAGAAGAGTTCATCGTTGATCTATTTATCAACCGTGTACCGCCAGGTGTTGATGATGCCGCTTACGTTAAAGCAGGCTTCCTTGCAGCCATCACCAAAGGTGAAGCTGAATCGCCATTGATTTCTAAAGAATACGCCGCTGAACTACTTGGCACTATGCTTGGTGGTTACAACATCGCGCCTATGGTTGATCTACTAGACGACGATGCGCTAGCACCAATCGCAGTGAAAGGCTTATCTCATACCCTACTTATGTTTGATGCTTTCTACGACGTAGAAGAGAAAGCGAAAGCGGGTAACAAATACGCAAAAGAAATCATCGAGTCTTGGGCAAAAGCGGAGTGGTTCTTAGAAAAACCAGCGGTTGCAGAAAAAATTTCTGTGACTGTATTCAAGGTAACTGGTGAAACCAACACCGATGACCTGTCTCCTGCACCAGATGCTTGGTCACGTCCAGATATCCCACTGCACGCACTGGCTATGTTGAAAAACGAGCGTGACGGCATTAACCCTGATAAACCAGGCGAAGTGGGCCCAATTGCGCAACTTGAAGAATTAAACAGTAAAGGTCTGCCGTTGGCATACGTGGGTGACGTTGTAGGTACGGGTTCTTCTCGTAAATCAGCGACTAACTCTGTGCTTTGGTTCATGGGTCAAGATATCCCATACGTTCCAAACAAGCGCGTTGGTGGTGTTTGCCTAGGCGGCAAGATTGCTCCAATCTTCTTCAACACCATGGAAGATTCTGGTGCCTTACCTATCGAGCTAAATGTTGATGACCTAAACATGGGTGACCAAATTGACATTTACCCATACGAAGGTGTGGTTAAGCGTCACGGCACCGATGAAGTGATTTCAACATTCTCACTTAAATCAGATGTTATCCTAGACGAAGTGCGTGCTGGTGGCCGTATTCCACTGATCATTGGTCGTGGTCTAACTGACAAAGCACGTGAATCATTGGGCATGGAAAAAGAAGACATTTTCCGTAAGCCTAAGCTGATCAAAGATTCTGGTAAAGGCTTCACTTTAGCTCAGAAGATGGTTGGTAAAGCATGTAACATGGACGGTGTTCGTCCAGGTCAATACTGTGAACCAACAATGACGACGGTCGGTTCTCAGGATACCACCGGTCCAATGACTCGTGATGAGCTGAAAGACCTTGCATGTCTTGGTTTCTCTGCTGACCTAACTATGCAGTCATTCTGTCACACTTCAGCTTATCCTAAGCCAGTAGATGTGAATACTCACCACACATTACCAGACTTCATCATGAACCGTGGCGGTGTATCACTGCGTCCAGGTGACGGTGTTATCCACTCATGGCTAAACCGTATGTTACTTCCTGATACGGTTGGTACCGGCGGTGACTCGCATACGCGTTTCCCATTAGGTATTTCATTCCCAGCGGGTTCTGGTGCGGTAGCATTCGCAGCGGCAACAGGCGTTATGCCACTGGATATGCCGGAATCAATTTTGGTTCGCTTTAAAGGTGAAATGCAACCTGGTATCACATTACGTGACCTAGTACATGCGATCCCTTACTACGCAATCCAGCAAGGCCTATTGACGGTTGAGAAGAAAGGTAAGATCAACGAATTCTCTGGTCGTATCCTTGAAATCGAAGGTGTTGAGCACCTAACTGTTGAGCAAGCGTTCGAACTATCAGATGCATCTGCAGAGCGTAGTGCTGCTGGTTGTACTGTTAAGCTTTCACAAGAGTCTATCGAAGAGTACCTAAACTCTAACATCGTGATGTTGAAGTGGATGATCTCTGAAGGCTACGGTGATGTACGTACTATTGAGCGTCGTATTACTAAGATGGAAGAATGGTTAGCAAACCCTGAACTAATGACGGCAGATGCTGACGCAGAATACGCGCACACCATTGAGATTGACCTTGCTGAAATCAAAGAGCCAATTCTTTGTGCACCAAATGACCCTGATGACGCGCGTTTACTATCTGACGTGACAGGCGAGAAAATCGATGAAGTATTCATCGGTTCTTGTATGACTAACATTGGTCACTTCCGTGCCGCAGGTAAACTACTGGATAACTATGGCGGTCGCTTACCGACGCAGCTATGGGTAGCACCACCAACTAAGATGGACCGTGATCAGTTAACTGATGAAGGTTACTATGGCATTTACGGCCGTGTTGGTGCGCGTATCGAAACTCCTGGATGTTCACTTTGTATGGGTAACCAAGCACGTGTTGCAGACAAGGCAACAGTGGTATCGACCTCTACACGTAACTTCCCGAACCGTTTAGGTACCGGTGCGAACGTATTCTTGGCTTCTGCTGAGCTTGCTGCAGTAGCGGCGATTATGGGTAAATTACCGACGCCAGCTGAATACCATGAGTACGCTGAGAAGATCAACGCAACGGCAGCAGATACCTACCGTTACTTGAACTTCCACAAAATGCCTCAGTACACGCAAAAGGCAGACACGGTAATTATCCAACAAGCGGTTTAATTACGTAACAATAGAAAAAAGCCAGCATATGCTGGCTTTTTTTATGCACATAAAACAGTCAACTTAAATGGTGTTGTCATTGTTTATTTTAAAAGTGGATAAATAAACTTCCAAGCTGAGTATATGTGGATTTTTATTGCATTTAAGGTGATAAATACTTAGTTTTTTAAACAGTAATTTTCTCTGGTTTTATTAGAATTGTCGCCAAATTCTCATCAATAGGCGAGAGGATCATGACTACAGTAAACAACCAGAATTTATTGCAACTTCGTTTTATCGGCCAGTCTCACATTGACGCGGTAAAACCTTTCTTTAATCAACTTCCTGATAATCCTTATGCGGATGGCGCGTTCAGAAAACGTCGCTACTCAGTGATCAAATTTGTTGATGGTGAAGTATCACTGCAACCAACCAAGGCCTTTGTTCAAGACGACTCGATTAATACCTTCCAAGGCAACGTTGAGCGTGTTTATGAAAACCTTGAAACAGAAATGCTAAATACCGCTGGCTTTAAGCACTTACTTAGCGAGTTTAAAGCCATGACAGGGATCGCTGATGACACCAATATCGAAGTGCACCAGTTCCGTATGCTGGCCATTGAAAGCGATACGCCTCCAGCACCTGAAGGCGTTCACCAAGATGGTTTTGACCACGTTTGCGTATGTGGTGTTTCTCACGAAAATATCGCGGGCGGTGAGCTGCTAGTGTATGAACACCAAGAAGCCGAACCTTGCTTTAAAATGGAAATTAAAGACGGTTTATTTGCGCTAGTGAACGACCGTGAAGTGTGGCACAACGCCACGCCAATGAATAAGCTAGATGGCAATCAAGAAGGCTACCTAGATTGCTTCGTATTTACAGCCTAAGAGGGTAGTATGGACTTAAACCAATTGCGTCGTCAGTTTCCTGCCTTAATGCAAAGTGTTAATGGCAGTGCGCCTATTTTTCTCGATGGTCCAGGTGGCTCGCAAGTGCCACAATCAGTACTCAGCGCTATGTCAGCGTATTTGGGGTATTTTAACTCGAACTTAGGCGGTGCGTTTTTCTCTAGTGATAAAACCGTGAGCTTAATGCATGAGGCAAGACAAGCGGTTGCCGACTTACTCAATGCCCCAAGTGCCGAGCAAATCGTTTTTGGTGCCAACATGACCAGCTTAACTTTTAGCTTTAGTCGGGCACTGTCTCGTGATTGGCAAGCCAATGATGAAATCATTGTGACCAATGCCGATCACTTCTCCAATGTCTCATCGTGGCGTCAAGCGGCTGAAGACAAAGGCGCAACAGTACATGCAGTCAAAATCAACGAGAGCGATTGTACCTTAGACTTAGAGCATTTTGAGTCGTTATTGAATGCCAACACCAAGCTGGTTGCGGTAACGTACGCTTCTAATACCACAGGTTCAATCAACGACATTAAACGTATTGTTGAACGTGCGCACCAAGTTGGTGCATTAGTCTATGTCGATGCTGTCCACTATGCACCTCATGAGCATATCGACGTGCAAGCGTTGAACTGCGACTTTTTAGCCTGTTCAGCCTACAAGTTTTTTGGTCCTCATGTCGGGATTGTGTATGGTAAACGCGAGCACCTAGAAGGGTTTACTCCTTACAAGGTTGAGCCTGCGAAAGATATTATTCCAGGCCGCTGGGAAACTGGTACGCAAAGCTTTGAAGGCTTGGCTGGCGTGGTAGCGGCAATCGACTATATTGCTTCACTGAGTGGCATGACGGCCGATACACCGCGTCGTGAGAAACTGGTGGAAGCGTTTGCGCGTTCTAAAGCCCATGAAATGCAGTTAAGTAAACACTTCTTGACGCGTTTAGCTGAGTTTAAACAAATTCGTTTATTCGGTATCGACTCACTAGAAAGGCTCGAGCAGCGAACACCGACTTTCGCGCTGACATTTGATGGCATCGAACCGCGCAAAGTGTCGGAGTTTTTAGGTGCGAAGCACATGTGTGTTTGGGATGGTAACTTCTACGCTCAAGGGTTATGTGAACAACTGGGCGTGATGGATAAAGGCGGTGTGGTACGCATTGGTTGCATGCACTACAACACCATCGAAGAGCTTGATAGGCTTTTTGCAGCGTTTACTGAATTACTCAGTTAAGTTGTACACGCTCAAATTTGACCTGACAGTTACCCATTTTTCAAGCGGTGACTGTCAGCTTTGATTTGGGCTAATCTCTTTGCTACTTTTTTTGTTCGCTAGTTATAAAGAGAAGTCTGACAGTAATTATATTGAAAGTACTGCAGGCAAGATAATTTCTTGGATTGGCTTATTTTATATTGTTATGAGTATAATTGCTTACATCGTAATTAAACTCTTACTAAGCGCATGATAGTTCGCTCAGGCTAAAGAGTTAACTATGCGCTTCAACAAACTCATTAAGCTTGGCAATACGTAAGCTCATTCCCTCAATTAACTTATCTTTAATTTTCTCACGAATGACATTGGGCAATCTGGTTAAAGCATCTGGGGTGATGGCCAGAATAATGCTGTCCTTGACTGCGCGCGCACTGGTGCTGCGTTCACGGTTGCTAATAAAGGCCCCTTCACCCAAAAACTCTCCTGGACCTACGCGGCCGAGATCGTGATCGTTATCCTGCTTCAAAATTAAAAACTCGCCACTGAGGACAATATATAAACGATTGTCTTTTTCAAAGCGCTTGAAGGCGTGCCGGTCTTTTTGTACTAGATATAAATGACTAAAAGATTCCAGCAATACTTGTCGTTCTGACAGCGTAAAATCATGAAAAAACGAGAGTCGATTTATGATCTCTAACTGTTTAAACAAGGGGACACTTTCTAATAACTTCATAAACGCTTTGGGTCGATTAATCTTAATCCTGAATATTGCGTTCTTTTAGCTTGCGCGTCAATGTATTGCGACCCCAACCAATTTTTAATGCCGCGTCTTGTTTATGGCCATGACAAGCTGACAGTGCCGATTGTATTAAGCGGGTTTCAAGTTGTGCTTGAACATCGGGCCAAATATGATCTTTGCCTTGGCGTAGCTCAGTGTCTAACCAAGACTGAAAAGCATCTAACCAGTCGCCTTGAATCGCATGACTCGCAGGCTCGGGCTTATCCAATTCTTCAGGAAGGTCTGCGGGTGTCACCAGCTCGCCGGGTGCCATGACAGTAAGCCAACGGCAGGTGTTTTCCAGTTGCCTAACATTACCAGGCCAGTGATAGGCCTGCATTTTTTGCAGCGCATGTTTGGAAATGATTTTTGGTTCTGCTTTAAGCTCTTTGGCACTTTTGGCCAAAAAGTGATCGCTCAGGGCGGCAATGTCTTCTGGTCGCTCTCGCAATGCTGGCAGTTTCAAGCGCACCACATTGAGGCGGTGGAACAAGTCTTCGCGAAATTTCCCTTGCTTAACTAGGGTTTCAAGATCTTGGTGGGTAGCAGCAACAATGCGAACATCCACTTTAACGCTGTGATGGCCACCAACACGATAAAATTCGCCATCGGCTAATACTCGTAATAGCCGAGTTTGCACATCTAAGGGCATATCACCAATTTCATCTAAAAACAGCGTGCCACCATCTGCTTGCTCGAAACGGCCGCGGCGCATGCTGTCGGCCCCAGTGAAAGCCCCTTTCTCGTGGCCAAACAGTTCTGACTCGACTAAATCTTTAGGAATGGCCGCCATATTGAGCGCTACAAAAGCGCCTTCTTTGCGTGGGCTATGGTTGTGCAGGGCACCGGCAACCAGCTCTTTACCTGTGCCCGATTCGCCGTTGATTAATACACTCATACTGGATGCTGACAGCTTGCCGATAGCACGGAACACCTCCTGCATGGCTGGGGCTTCACCAATAATATCTGGGCTGCTGGCTTTGCTAGTTTGGCGCTTTTGCTTTTTGCTTTGCTGTCCTGCGCGAAAGGCTCGCTGTACCAAGGAAACGGCTTCTTCCAGATCAAATGGTTTGGCCAAGTATTCAAAGGCGCCTTTTTTAAACGCATTAACTGCAGAGTCAAGATCAGAGTGGGCCGTCATGATGATCACTGGCAAATTAGGGTAGTGCGTGGCCAACTTTTCGAGCAGTGCCATGCCGTCGATGCCTGGCATGCGAACATCAGAGATCAACACGGAAGGTTGCTCATATTCCAGTGCGGTTAACACATCTTGGCCATTAGCAAAGCTTTCGGTGACAAATTCTGCGCGCTTTAAGGCTTTTTCTAGAACAAATCGAATCGAAGCATCATCATCGACTAACCAAACTGATTTCATTGCACGTTTCCTGTTTCAGTGTTGTCAAAAGGCAGGTAAATATTAAACTCGGTATGCCCTGGCCAACTATCGAACTCAATAAAGCCCTGATGCTGTTCAATCAGGGTTTGCGCGATAGAAAGGCCTAATCCAGAGCCGCCCTCCTTATTGGTGATCATCGGGAAGAATAAGGTTTCTTTTAGTTCTTCAGCAATGCCCGGACCATTATCACTGATGCGGATCAGTAACGCTTTTTTCAGTAGCCGCTCGGCATGGTGTAAGCGATGTTTGACCCGAGTGGTGATGGTGATGGTGCCATCGTGCTGCAGCGCTTGCTGAGCATTGCGGATAATATTTAACAACACCTGCTGTATTTTCGCCTGATCGATTACGATGGGCGGAATACTGGGATCGTAGTCTTTGATTAACGCTATCTCAGCGTCACGCTCCAAGGTGGTCAGTTTAATGACCGACTCCAATGCTTGGTGAATATTACAGGGTTCTTTTTGTGGTAGCTGATTCGGCCCCAGTAACCTGTCCACCAACTCACGCAATCTATCCGCTTGTTCAATGATCAAGGCTGCGCATTCTTCCCGCTCTTGTTGATCGGTTTCATACTGCAATAATTGCGCCGCTCCGCGTATTCCTCCGAGGGGATTTTTGACTTCATGTGCTAAGCCGCGAATTAAATTTCGTGATGCTTGAAATTGGTGCATTTGGTTGGATGCTTGGTCATAGCGTAGAGCGTCATCCACACGGCGGCATTCCAGTAAAATATAGGCAGCACCAGATAACATTAAACGCCTGGCATGCAGCCCTAAAGTGGCCACTCGATTATCGACAAACACCACGTCTACTCTGTGTTGCTGGCAATCGACGCCATCTTGTAAGACATACTTTGCCAGTCGTTCTAAATCAAACTGATGATGATTAAAAACACTGTCCATGGCCATACCACATAGGCGTTTAGTGCTTAAACCAAGCAGTTCACTGCTGCTGTAATTGGCAAAGCGAATCGTCATGCTGTCGTCCAGCACTAATATGGCTGTTGCCAGGGACTGCCATATTTTATCTAGTTCATTGAGGCTGTTTTGATCCATTTAAGGTCACCGTGCACCAATATGGTGCAATGAGCATAGCATATTAAACGCAGGATGCGATATGCCAGGCACTTTAATAGCAAAACATTAACCATTAATAAATCGTGCCAACTTGGGGGGGGAAAGTAATGTTAGTTGTTAATGCTGTTGCGATGTAGGAAAAACGTCACCGGTTCGCTTTGTGCTACCAATTGGCCCTTGTTGTTAAAGGCTTTTAACACCAAAGTGTGTTCACCACGGTATAGGTTTCGCAAGGCAAATTGCGTAGTGGTTTGTTTTGGCCCTGTGGCTTTACCATTAACAAATAATTGTACGCTCAAGCCTTGGCTAAAGCGTGGCTCTATCCTGCCTGCAACATGAACGCTGCCGCTATTATCACGAATAGTTTGTTCGTGTTCAGGAGTGGTAATAGTGGCTTGATATTGAATTGGATCGGCTTTGACCTTAGGGGTTAATACTTGCGTATCTACGCTTGGCATAGTTAGCGTATTGCGGTTGAGCTTCACTTCTTGAGCGCCTTTCTGGGCGATATCGGAATACACCCAATTACCGTTTTTATCCTTCCAACGGTAAACCTTTGGCTCTGCATCGGCGTAACTTGGCCAGCAAATGATTGTGCAAAGCGCACTAAAAACCAAGATGTGATACCACTGACGCACGCGCTTTCTCCCGAAAAAGTGAATACTCATACTTTAGTATATCAAATCAAAAATAGCGAGTTTAATCACGGGCTAAGAGTTCAATGTATTTAGCTAGGTTGTTGGTTATATTAAATAAAAAGCCCGCAACAGCGGGCTTGAGAACACATATGATTAAGAGTGCCAGAAACACATAACGAGTTCAGGCTCTACATGTGCGGTAAATAGTACCGCACAAAGTAGTGGGTATTACTCAGCGCTTATACGCTGTAGTACATTTCGAACTCAACAGGGTGAGTTGTCATGTTAAGTTTTTCCACTTCCTGAGACTTAAGTGCAATATATGCATCAATTAGGTCGTCAGTGAATACATCGCCTTGAGTTAAGAACTCACGATCGGCGTCCAGTGATGCCAATGCTTCGTCAAGCGACGCTGCCACGGTTGGGATTTCAGCGGCTTCTTCTGCTGGTAGGTCGTATAGATCCTTATCCATTGCATCGCCAGGGTGAATTTTGTTTTTGATACCGTCCAGGCCTGCCATTAGCATTGCTGAGAACGCTAGGTAAGGGTTTGCTGTTGGGTCAGGGAAACGAACTTCGATACGGCGCGCTTTTTCCGATGGTACCACTGGAATACGGATTGATGCTGAACGGTTACGAGCAGAGTATGCCAACATAACTGGTGCCTCAAAGCCAGGTACCAAACGCTTGTAAGAGTTAGTTGAAGCATTAGCAAAAGCATTGATTGCTTTAGCGTGCTTAATAATACCACCGATGTAGTACAGTGCTTCTTCAGAAAGACCGCCGTACTTGTCGCCAGCAAAGATATTTTTGCCATCTTTACCTAGTGATTGGTGGCAGTGCATGCCTGAGCCGTTATCGCCAACAACTGGTTTTGGCATGAAAGTAGCCGTTTTGCCGTACAGGTGCGCCATGTTATGGATAACGTACTTCATCTCTTGGATTTCGTCCGCTTTTAACACCATAGTATTGAAGCGTGTGGCAATTTCGTTCTGGCCAGCAGTAGCTACTTCGTGGTGGTGTGCTTCAACAACTTGACCCATTTCTTCCAGCACTAGGCAGGTTGCACTGCGCCAGTCTTGCGATGAGTCAACTGGAGCAACTGGGAAGTAACCGCCTTTAACACCTGGACGGTGACCGGTGTTGCCGCCTTCATAATCTTTGTCTGAGTTCCAGCAAGCTTCCTCTGAATCGATGCTGTACATTGAACCTGACATGTCTGTTTTATATTTTACGTCATCAAATAGGAAGAATTCTGGCTCTGGGCCGAATAGTACTGTGTCTGCAATACCTGTTGAGCGCATGTACTCTTCAGCGCGCTTTGCTACTGAACGAGGATCGCGTTCGTAGCCTTGGTGAGTGCTAGGCTCTACCACGTCACAACGAACAATAAGAGTGGTTTCTTCTGCGAATGGGTCTAGTTTTGCACTTTCTGCATCTGGCATAAGCACCATGTCTGACTCATTAATGCCTTTCCAGCCAGAAATCGATGAGCCATCAAACATTTTACCGTCTTCGAAGAAGTCTTCATCGGCTTGGTGATGAGGGATTGATACGTGTTGTTCTTTGCCTTTTGTATCTGTGAAACGTAAGTCGACAAATTTAACTTCGTTTTCTTTAATAAAATCTAAAACCGACTGTGACATGTGTCCTCCGACTCGTTGGGTTATTTTTTTGCTGCAATGTACTGCAATTGCTCACTATTAAGCGCAATTCATGCCAGTTTTGTAAGTGCATGAAATTAATTGCTTTTGATATTATGGCCAAGCTTAAAATGAAAGTTTTGCACTATATTGGTGCGTATTTGTTTCATTGTGGTGCGTAAAATTGGTGCAATGCCTTTCCTTGTCCATGATGTTGCTTTACCAGCAAAAATGCTTTGATTTAAATCTATACGACGAACGAAGGTTTATCAAAGTGAGTGACTACTTTTTACCACGCTATAGTGTAATAGTTATTTTCCCGCTATTTTTATGGCTAACTTGCTGACTGGGTAGGATAAAATGATGACTTCGGCCTAGAACAGGGAAAAATTCTTTGGATAAACTTTCATCTGTCACATTAATAGGGGATAATACGCGACCTTTAATTCTCAATCGGTATCCTCAACGCGCAATTTCGCGCGGATCGGCTAGGATCACTGAGGACCAACTTCACTGAGTAATAATATGAGCATCGAAAAGTTAAGAAATATAGCAATTATAGCGCACGTTGACAATTGCCTCTGAGACACCCCAAGACAACCTAAGTCATAAACCACAATAAAAACTATATAAATCAACTTATTATAAAAATCACCCAAGACAACCTTGTACTACCTCAGACGATCCAAGATAATAATATTATGTACATAAGTGTGCACAAAACTTCGTTCCCCCCATATTGAACGAATTTTCTTGTACACATTGCAATGATTGAGGATAGCGGGTGGCACTAACAGACACGTGGTTACGGTCGAACCACAAAAAGACTAGAGAAAAGCCAGAGGAAAGGGCCGACAGAGATGGGCTCTCCGTGAGGGTAAGTCCAAAGGGAAAAATTGTCTTCCAGGTACGATTTCGGTTTCGCGGTAAGGCAGCCAGAATCGACTTGGGCGCGTATCCTGGGATGTCCTTAAAACAGGCGAGGGAAGAGCTACACGACGTTAAAAGGCAGCTGGAGCAGGGAATAGACCCGCGCATCGCGAAGAAAGAAGAAAAGCTCCGGAATCAAGACCGCCAATCGCTGAGCGAGATATTCGAAGAATGGTTCGCACGGGAACGTGCGGGTAAAGTGACATCCGCAGAGCAAATTCGTCGCTCCTTTGAGATTCATGTCCTGCCTACTTTCGGCAGCTTCCCTCCAGAAACTATCACCCTTTCTGCCTGGATGGAGCTCCTAGAGGACCTGTCAGATGCTAGGCCAGCTATTACCAAAAGGCTGCTAGGAAACCTGAAGCGAATGCTCAAGTGGGCGGTCAAACGGGAGAAAATTGACCGCAATGTATTGGCAGACATTACGGCGTATGAAGATCTTGGCATTGAGTCGGGGACTCGCGGGAGAGCTTTGTCAGACGAGGACCTTCTGTACTTTTTTGACGCGATTCGAGGGAGCCGGATTGAGCGAAAGAACAAGTTATTTATGGTTCTTTGCCTATTCTACGGCTGTAGGAATGGTGAGCTTCGGAAAGCAGAGAAATCAGAATTTAACTTTGAAGAAGGGTACTGGGCAACGACCAATCACAAGAGGTATAAATATACCAAGCAACCGCTGTATCGCCCGATTACCAAGGGTATCGAGCCCTACATTAGAGAGCTAATGCTTTTAAGCAAGTCGAAGTTCCTGTTGGTAAATCGAGGTGAAGATACGCCAATGTCTGACAGTGCACAAATTTCCATTCCATATAACATCAGACAGTGGGTGCGGAAGAACACTGGTTATGAAATGGAACACTGGTCAACTCACGACCTGAGGAAAACAGCCAGGACCTACTTTTCAGCGGCGGCGACCGACACACTTGCTGATAAGATGATAGGTCATGCAGCTCCCGGTGAACGTGAAAAATATGATTTTCATCGGTATTTGGAAGAATCCAGCGCAGTGTATGATAAATGGTGGGAAAAGCTCTATAAAATAATGGGCAAGAAGCCTTTGTAATGGGTCAGGCAGCGTCTGCCTGACCGGCTACTTTTTCTTCCCAAGCGATAACATCATCGATGGCCCATAGGTTGCTAGAGCCACAGTGCGCGAAACGAGGGCGTGGAAAAGGGTTAATGTCGCGCTTTTGCCAACGGTGTAACGTTCGAGAGCAACAGCGAAATCGCTCGCAGAGATCTTTTGTTGACCAATAACCTTGGACCATAGCTCAGCTCCAAAACTTACTGTCTTTTATTGTCTTTGTAACGGCATCCATGTCCAAGTTGACCGGCTCTATGCGCTGGTTATATCGTTTTGTAGCACTGCGACCCAGTGCGGTGATAAACCATCCATTGGGAAAGCGCTCGATGCGGAACTGCGTGCTGTATGGCTTGCCGGTATAACTGTTGGGGAAATCCCTTCCGTGAACATCCACATCAAACTGTGCGCCCAACCAATTTTTTTTCGGCATAAGAGTCCGAAGCTTCTTCTCTATTTCTTCCAAAGCAACGGCCACATCCCTTGCACTAATTGTCCGAGCGGTGCTTTTTGAACCTTCAGCATCTTGAATCGCTGCTTCCAGTTTTTTCGTGTTGGTTACGCTGATCTTCATAAAATCACTCCTGCGTCATGAATGGAATTTCTTAGCACAGGAGAAATTATTTCAAATAAAGCCGACGAGGCGCGGGTGGCTATTTGCCCATTTGGGGTGCAAAGAGCCGGATGCTATAATAATTTTATGTAGCATTTGCAGGTTTGCTGGGAGTAATGGCGTGGCGAGGACATTAGAAGAGATTTTGGAAACCGAAAAGCCCGAGATTGTTGCGGCAGCACAGGCCGAGGCTGAAAGAATTCTTAAGGCAATAGAAGATGTCGAGGAGCGTGGCGGCGATCAG